>NZ_JBNHEP010000059.1:0-53974 GCF_050015995.1 Dapis brunnea BLCC-M229
GTTATAGTAATAAGTCGGCCGAGATAGAATATTTTTTACATCCTTTCCATCAAAGAAGTACCCAATGAAAATCTCCAAAATAGTCATCAGAAAAATTCCTTTTTTTCCAGAATCAAGCCCTTACAAAAAACTCAGACGTTATAGTAATAAGTCGGCGGAGATAGAAGATTTTATCCATCCCTTCTATCAAAGAAGTAGCCAATGAAAATCTCCAAAGTAGTCATCAGAAAAATTCTCGACAGATACTCAGACGTTATAGTAATGAGTCGGCCGAGATAGAATATTTTCTGCATCCTTTCCATCAAAAAGATAGCCAATGAAAATCTCCAAAGTAGTCATCAGAAAAATTCTCGATAGATGCTCAGACGTTATAGTAAGGCTACAAATATCAGTAGTGGAATAAATTTTTCAGAAAAGTCTAAGTTGACAAGGGTTCAGCAACTTTCTTAATACCAAATTATAGTGGCATCTGCTATTATAATAAAACATACTTGCTATTTTATATTTTCAAAATTAACTATGTTCTTTGTAGATAAACCATACGTTTCAGAATTTTTTAAAGCTACTGTTAGAGATAATGCTATTCCTGTAGTAGGTACAGATATAGCTTAAAAAATGAACCTTTATAATGGCACAAAGATAATTACTGAAGAGCAAGCAATTGAGATAGTTAAACAATTAGATAATCCAATTATTTACACTACTTCTGAAAATTCCTATCATTGGATATCAGAACATTTCTATTTTACCGATATACCTGAAAAAATAGAGCTATTTAAGAATAAGTGGAAATTCCGGCAGCTAACGAAATCAATCTTTCCCAACTTCTACTTCAAAGAAATACCTAAAAAAGACCTAAAAACAATTGAACTTGATAAAATTCCCATACCATTTATTATTAAACCAACAATTGGTTTTTTGAGCATGGGAGTTTATCAAGTCTCAAGTTATGAGGAATGGCTGAAAACCATCGATTTAATCACAGAGGAAATAGATCAAACAATAAACTTATATCCTGAAAGTGTATTGAATACTAATTCATTTATCATTGAAGAGTATATAGACGGCGAAGAATTTGCTATTGATGCTTATTATAACTCCATTGGCTAACCAGTTATCCTGGGGATTTTTAAACATATATTTTCTTCAGAAAATAGTGTTAGTGACAGAGTTTATTATTCATCCAAAGAAATTATTGAAAGTAACCTTGACGAATTTACAAATTTTCTCGAAAAAATTGGTAATTTGGCTAAAGTGAAAAACTTTCCAGTACATATTGAGTTGAGAAGAAATAGTAATGGTCTTTTATTACCTATTGAAGTAAATCCAATTCGATTTGGTGGTTGGTGCAGTACCGCATATTTATCTTTCTTAGCTTATGGTTTTAACTCCTACTTATATTTTTACTACCAAAAAAAGCCAGATTGGTGTCAAGTTATTCAAGGAAAAGAAGGAAAATTATTTAGCTTGGTTATATTAGATAATTCGACTGGTAAAAACGTTAATGAGATTACATCATTTAATTATGATAAATTGCTGGCAAATTTTGAAAAACCCGTGGAGTTAAGAAAGATAGATTACAAACAATATTCTATCTTTGGTATCTTGTTTATAGAAACTAAAGAGGAAAATTTTCGGGAAATTCAAAACATTTTAGATTCAGACCTAAGTGAATTTATCACAGTCGATAGATAGTATTTTTTTTCATCCTTACCTTACAAATATCAGTAGTGGAATAAATTTTTCAGAAAAGTCTCAGTTGAAAAAGGGTTCAGCAATTTTCTTAATGCTAAATTATATTTGTATCTACCACATCCTATCTTTAGTATCCTGTTTATAGAAACTAAAGAGGAAAATTTTCGGGAAATTCAAAATATCTTAAGATGCAGACCTAAGTGAATTTATCACAGTCAATAAATAGTATTTTTTTCATCCTTACCCTACAAATATCAGTAGTAGAATAAATTTTTCAGAAAAGTCTAAGTTGAAAAAAGGTTCAGCTATTTTCTTAATGCTAAATTATATTTGTATCTGCCACATCCGATCTTTGGTATCCTGTTTAGAGAAACTAGAGAAGAAAATTTTCGGGAAATTCAAAACATTTTAGATTCAGAGCAAAGTGAATTTATCACAGTCGATAAATAGGTTAATATATTTAGGATTGATGTTACGTTTTTGATTCAATTGAAATATTTTAGAGGAATATTAGAAAAAGATATCAAATGGCTTCTACATAACAAACCCTAATAATATCTAGCTAAATTCAAATCAAAAAAAGTTTGCTAAAGTTAGACTCTAATCGCTAATATATACATATTATTGATGTCAATATTGTTGACCTTTAAATTTTGAAAATTTTGAGTTAAAGACTATGATTCCAACCGTTATTGAACAATCTGGCCGTGGCGAAAGAGCCTTCGATATCTACTCTCGACTCTTGCGCGATCGCATAATTTATCTAGGAGAAGCCATAGATTCTGACTTGGCCAACCTGATCGTAGGCCAATTATTATTTTTAGACTCAGAAGACCCAGAAAAAGATATTTATCTCTATATAAACTCCCCCGGTGGTTCCGTTAGTGCTGGGATGGGTATTTATGACACAATGAGACACGTTCGGCCCGATGTCTGTACTATTTGTATGGGAATAGCTGCTAGTATGGGAGCATTTCTTCTGAGTGGAGGAACAAAAGGCAAAAGAATGAGTCTACCCAACTCCCGCATTATGATTCATCAACCATTAGGCGGTGCCCAAGGTCAAGCTACAGATATTGAAATTCAAGCTAAAGAGATATTGTACCTCAAAAAATATCTCAATGAATGTTTAGCAGAACATACAGGTCAACCCATAGAAAAAATTACCGAAGATACAGAAAGAGACTTTTTTATGTCAGCCACAGAAGCAATGGAATACGGCATAATAGACCAAGTTTATAACCGTAATCCCTCAAATTCTCAACCTATATCTCCATCTTAGGGAGTAGGGAGTAGGGAGTAGGGAGTAATTAAGAGTCAGAAGTAAGCCGGGAATTCTAGAGGAAGTAGTCGAAAGAATTGTCCCCTAGTTTTGCCCCTATTCCTATTCAATTAACTATAGAAGCCATTTGGTATCTTTACTCGTGATTAAATTTTTGAGTTACGAGTCTGGAGTGGTTATTAGGCAATACAGGAAAAAAATTGAAAAATGTTCCCTTCTTCCCTACTTTTTAAGATTAAAATTAAATTTTTCCCATCATTAAATCTTTCCATCTATTAACTTCCCTAGTGGAAAATCACAAACATTTTCATTCTCTGAAGCTCTTAAAAAATCGCACGTCAAAAGATTTTCGGTTACATCTTCACAGTTTTTGTGATATAGTAAAGTTTAGATGGTTTATATCGCCCATATACATGATTTTTAATTCAACAAAGGCGTAAATGTTGTATAGAGGAAAATCAATGTAAAAGAACCAAATTGTTTCTATAGGCCGCCAGGGCGGTTAGGACATTCTCACTCCTCTCAAATTTAGTTAGTGCTGCAAATTTAACTTCTAACTTCTAACTTCTGAGTCCTAACTTCATCTATTCCGGCGTATCCCACCCCTCTAAACGTTGTAAAAAATCTTGCAATTTATCAAATGAAAGGCGTGTACGACCCTCCTCTCCATAATTTTGTTTGAGAAAAGTTTTTCCTTTTGTAGCATTCCAACCCAAACGTTTAATTTCAGTAGTAGTTTTGGCAAATACCTCCAAATACAGCAAAAAACTTTGTAATTCATCTACACTTAATTGTTCCAGAGATTCTTTATTGTGGTTATATTCAAAATAATCTTTTTGTTGCTTTGCTTTCCAACCTTGACCCTTAATTTCCTTGGTTACTTTCTGTAGCATATCTAAATATTGATGGAAATCCAATAACTCTTCAGTTGTTAAAAATTGGCGTGTTTTTTGACCATAATTTTGCTCTAGAAAATCTCGCTCCTGCTCTTTTGTCCATCCCAAACCATCCATTAAGATATCTATACTGACATTATTATCAGATACATCCTGTGATAAATCTGAGGAATAAATTTCATTATTACTATTTATTGACTCAGCTAAGTCTCTTCTCAAATTTATTGGTTCTGATGTAGTTATTTTACTTTCTAGATGATTTGTCGAATCCATTAGTGATTCTGTAGTTTCATCAATCTTTTTTTCCTTTTGTTCCTGACTATAGTCTGTATCTAACCAACTATTATCAAATGCACTTGAATTTTGAGTAGGCTGAGAAACATCATCATAATTAATACTAGACTCTGCTGTTAGTAATTCCTCTTTTTCGAGTGGGGTAGAAATTTCTGATGCCTCTAACCCAGACGAAACAGTTGGACTATCAGAAACTTCATTTAAATCTAGATTTAATCCTGCTGTTGGTAATTCCTCTGTTTTTATTTGTAAAGGAGTATTGACATATTTTGTAAATTGTGGTTCATGTTTGGTAGCAGATGGAGATGGAGAAAGTTCAATAGAAGTTTGAGGTGCAGAAAAAGATGTATCAAGTGTAAGAGTAGCAAGCGATCGCTCTCTGGCTTTGTCTTCCGCCAACTCCACAGTATCAGCAGACCCTAATCCAGTGGCTAAAGTTTCACCATTCACCTGGACTAAGACACGAACTACATACTTGCCATTATGAATAGTAATTAACTCACAGATGAAGCAACCTCTAGGATAAGAAGCTCGAAAACGTTCTAACATAATTCTTTACTTGGTGAAACCTGAAGAAATTTCAATGTCCAATTTAGTACATTAGCAAAAATTACTTTTGCCAGAAGTCTAATTTGAAGCTATCATAAAATTTAACCAAAAACAGGCCAAATCACAATATAAGGCCATTAAAACAACAATAGGGGGAGGTTAACAGAAGTAGCCACGGCGAGGGAAATATTTCTCTAATAAATTCTCCATTGCCTCAATTTGCTTACTCCACCAAATAGAAATTGCTCCACCTATGCCCACTAATTCTGAATCAATCTTCAATTGTTTTGGTAATTAGTCTATTGGAGGAGGGTTAGTAACTGTTGGCGATAATCTGGTATTATCTATAAATAATCTCCAATTATCTGTCTTATAAAAATAGCTCGACTACATAGCAAAATAGCCAACATCAGAAAAGATGACATAAATTAAGTTTAAATCCTATTTAGCTAAAAACCAAAGTCGGATAGTAATTGAAGACTTAAATGAATCAGGATAAGCTAGCAAATGCTGTTGCTTCTATAGGTTTTTATGAATTTAGAAGGCAGCTAGAGTACAAGTGTGAACTATATGGTGGGGAACTAATCATCATTGATAGATCATTTCCTAGCTCTAAAACTTGCTCTAATTGTGGGAACATCAAACAATCTTTGGTCTTTGTCCGAGAGAGTGTTCAATTGCTCTAACTGTGGGTTCAGTTGTGATAAAGACTTAAATGCTAGGAGAGAATCTAGCTATGGCGGTCAGTTATGCCGTGGCAGCTTGTCGACTGGTGAGTGCCGACACTGCCAGGACGAAGCAGAAATAGAAATAGACAACAAATCAGATAATTCCATATTTTATTGATTTTCGTAGATTTCTACTAACAGCAAACCCAATAAGCATTTTATGTCTGAAAGGAAAGCTGTGAGTTTAGCTAGTAGTGGAGCTTGGTGAAAATAACCCGTTACCTGCAAAATCATAAAAGCTTTACCAATCAATACTTTTGACTTCCGTGTAGCGGCACTAGGTACTTGACAAACAAGACAGGCCAAAATTAGTGACAATTTCTTATAGAATAAATAAACAAAAAATAGACATCTCCAGAAAATAAACTTGTCCTTTATTTACCATAAGCCAGAGTTGTAAAATTTCCTAACAAAATCATTTTCTGTACATTTTTACTTAAAATCTCTTGCCTGTTCCCAGTTAAGTGTTCCCTGTTCCCTACTTTTACAAAAAGTCTATATATTTTTCGGAGAGGTCTAATGGGCTATCTTAAAGTTAGTTAGAGCGTTTCAACGGCTGGGTGAATAACGACACACGGGTTTTGATTTTGGCATAATCTGCTACAATTAATGTTTGGCTGCAAGATAATGAACTGTTCTAGTTAAAAGTGAGACTCCTGAATTACCCAAACAACGGGTTTTTGAAATCCACAGTATGACCAGTCAATGGCAATGTAGCAGAACAGGGAGTGCTACCAACTCGAAACGGCAGGATGCCCACCTGACTATAAAATGCTGTAATGGGAATATCCCCAAAGGAAGTTTTGATGGTCTCAAGCAAAGACATCAAAATCCCAGACTGTTTCGCTACGCGACATGTTTGCGGAGCATTCGGTAGGAAAGGTAGCCCAAAATTTAGCTATGGCAGTCAGTTCGACCGTTATAGCCTGTGGACTGGAGAGTGCCGACACTTCCAGGTTTAAGCAGGAATAGAAGTAGACAATCAATCAGATAATCTATAGAAGTTAGCTGATTTTTGTAGATTTCTAGGAACGGAAAACTAGCATGAACGCAACCGATCTGCTAACTTGAGGAAACCAGGGTGAAATACTGAATGGCAGACTAATTTATAGAATAGTATAACCGATAAGAAAAAGGATAAAACGCTGCATGAAATTTTCCATCGCTACACTCCTAGCAAATTTCAGTGATGACAAATTAGTTGCTCCCAAAGCAGTGGAGAAAAAACTAGATTGTCAGGACGATCAAAGTATCCGCAAATTACAAATTGCCTTAGATGCTCTAGAAAAAATAGGAGTTCTAGCCAAAGACAAAGGTCGCTATCGGCGACTTTTGGAAGAGGCAGTTGTAGAAGCAAAACTTCGCTGTTCCAGTAAAGGATTTTGCTTCGCCATACAAGACTCAGAAGGAACAGAAGATATTTACATTCGGGAAAGTCATCTGAGTAATGCTTGGAATGGCGATCGCGTATTTGTCAAAATTATCAAAGAAGGCAGTCGTCGCCGGAGTCCGGAAGGAGAAGTAAAGTTAATATTAGAACGTGCTAACCCTTCCTTATTAGCAAGAATCAAACAAATCAATGGGCACAATGGAGATCCCTACTATCGAGCAGTTCCCCTAGACGATCGCCTACTATTTGAACTCGACTTAGTACCAGAAGGTCCAGACTTAGCAGGTGCTATAGACCACCTTGTCCATGTCGAAGTATTGCGTTATCCCCTAGGAGAAAAACGTCCTATAGGAAGAGTAGTTCAGATTCTTGGTTCAGATGCAGAAGCAGCAGATGACCTAGACATAGTATGTTGCAAACATGACTTACCCCGGTCTTTTCCGGATGCAGTTCTCAAAGAAGCTGAATCTCTAGTTAACCATTCTACTAAAGCAGATCAAAAAAATAGACTAGATTTGCGTGAACTACTCACAATTTCTTTTGGAGAAATCAACAAGAAAGACATTAATCATGCTCTGAGTATAGAAACTACAACCTCTGGTTATTGGCGAGTAGGAGTTCACATTGCTGATGTAGCCTACTTTATTAAAGCAGACTCCCAACTAGATAAAGAAGCTCGTAAGCGAAGTATCAGTATATACCTGCGAAATCAAGTAGTTCCTATACTACCAGAGGGATTATCAAGTGATTACTTTTCCCTACTACCAGAAAAAGATCGACTAGCTATATCTATTTTGATAACTGTCAATAAAAACGGTCAGATAGTTGAGTTTGAAATTGAACCTAGTGTCATCCAGGTAGATGCTCATCTCAGCTATGAGCAAACAAGAAAAATTATTAATGGCAATACAGAGGAATTAGTTAATATAAACTTAGAGCAACTCGAGAGTGCCATCAATAAACTTCAAGATGTTAGTCAAGCAGTCCGAAGTGCCAGATTACGAAGAGGTGCTTTTGACCTAAATTTACCAGATGAAAAAAGCTACTATAACGATGAAGGACCCTTAGGAGCAATGATAGTTCCTGAGATGTTTCCAGCTCGTTCCATGGTAGCAGAATTAATCGTCTTGGCAAACCAAGCAATAGCGAGTCACTTGCTAGCACTAGGAGTACCTGCAATTTATCGGGTCCAAAATTCCCCAGATCCAGGAGATATTCAAGAATTTATTAAGTTAGCTAGCAATCTTGGAGCTGACTTATATCTAGAAGATGAAGAAGATGTACAACCAGCTGACTATCAAGCATTTGTTGAGGCATTTACTGCACCAAAATCAGAAAGAGTGCTAACATACTTGCTCGAAGATACTTTGAAGCAAGTAATTTACAGCACCACGGCTCAACCTCATTTTGGATTAGCCTTACAACATGGTTATATTCATTGTACATCACCAATTTCGAGATATTCCGATTTATTGATTTCACGAGTCTTACATACTGTATTTAATGAAGGTCGCGATCGCCGTTCTAGTCGTTCTAAAGAAGGTGTAGAGTTAGGACATTCTTCATGTCATGGCAAAATATCCTGGAATGTTTTAGCTCCAGAAATACAGCAAGAATTGGAAGCACAACTAACATCAGTAGTGGTGCATTTAACTGAACGAGAAAACGTGGCACAGGATGCTCAACAAGACTTAGAAGGATTAATTAAAACTGGATTAATGAAGGAACGCACTGGTCAAACTTTCCAAGGTTTGATTACAGGAGTGCAGTCTTACGGTTTCTTTGTAGAAATTGAAATTGCCTCTGAGTCTACAGAAACTTTCAGAGTAGAGGGTTTAGTTCATGTATCTTCTCTGAAAGATGATTGGTATGAATATCGTTCGCGACAACAAACACTTGTCGGACGCAAAAACCGTAACCAATACCGACTAGGAGATATGGTAGAAGTACAGGTCAAGAGTGTTGATTATTATCGCCAGCAAATTGACTTAGTTGCAGTCAGTGGTGGCAGCACCGCTTTTGATGATGAAGAATTCTCCTCCTCGAGTAATCCTTATCGGTTCTAATTAATAGACATCTCCGGAAATTAAGATTTAACAACCTTTTTATAGTTGTTTCAAGTGAATTATCGGAGATGTCTAATTAGGGCTTGCTGATTAAATATCAAAGCACTGACAGATATTGCTTTGAGCCTTTTTTGGTCGAAAAAAGTGCGCCTGTTTCGGTCCAAAAAGCTCATGCATGCTAGTATTTTGGGATGATTATGGCAGAAAAATCTTGGGACAATTTTTACGACTACCTCCTCTATAATCTCCATTTCTCCAGTCTCGTGTCTCCAGTCTCGTGTCTCCAGTCTCCTGTCTCCTACCCCTACCAAAAGACTTTCCATAAGCAAACCCTAATTAACAGAGAGTAGGGAAGTGGGCGAGAAATTGAAATACATCCTCTTCCTTTTTTCTAGTTGCTTTGACAAGATATAGCGCTACGCGCAAGTCAAAAGTAATCTCACCAGAGAGTTTTCTGTGTGGAAAAGCTCCGCGTTTTCCGTTTGTCATGCTGTGCAAATATGTTGCGTAGCAAAACGGGATTTAGCAATGTCAAACACCGAGTCGGCGTAGTGCTAAATCCGTTTAATCGCGCTCCGTTCCAGACATGATATAATACTAAATCCGTTTAATTAGGTATAAAAAAATTGTCCTATCTCCATAATTGCCAAATCTTTCTAATATATTGGCATTGTAGATTTAACGAATGATAATTGATTTTCAACTATTTATTAGTTGAGGAAAGATAGATCAAAAAATATCTACTTTTTGATCTATCTTTCCCTGATTTTGCAACCCCAATCTCCTAGCAGATGAAAGGAAGTTTCTGAAGATTTATTCAAACATGAGTAATTTTGTTTCTACTCCTAAACTACCGATAGTTATCGGAGTTACAGGAGCATCAGGACTAATTTACGCTGTTAGAAGCATTAAATTTTTGCTGGCAGCTAATTATACTATTGACTTAGTAGCATCAAAAGCTACTTATTCAGTCTGGCAAGCAGAGAAAAATATTAAAATGCCTGCAGAACCAACTAGACAAGAAAAATTCTGGCGAGAACAAGCTGGAGAAGAAAGTAACGGTAAACTCTATTGTCATCCTTGGCAAGATATAGGGGCAAATGTTGCTAGTGGTTCCTATCGAACTCAGGGTATGATAATTATCCCTTGTAGCATGGGAACAGTAAGTAAGTTAGCTGCTGGATTCAGTTCAGATTTACTAGAGCGGGCAGCAGACGTACAATTAAAAGAAGGTGGTAAACTAATCTTGGTGCCGAGGGAAACACCCTTGAGCTTAATTCATTTACGAAATTTAACTACTCTGGCAGAAGCAGGAGCAAGAATTGTCCCGGCAATCCCGGCCTGGTATCATAATCCCCAAACTATAGAAGATTTGGTAGACTTTGTGGTAGCTCGTGCTTTAGATCAATTTGGTTTAGATTGTGTTCCTATTAAACGGTGGATAGGCCATGAATAAAAGTCGGAATTTACTATTGTTATTTTTTTTAATCTTTGTAATCAGTGGGTTGGCCTTATTTGCTTGGCAAAATTGGTCTCCTAGTTTGTCCTTAACTTTTCTGGGGTTAAAATCTATACCTATACCTCTATCTGTATGGATTTTAGGAGGTCTGATTGCAGGTATAATCACTTACTTGTTGATTTATGGCATCTTTGAACTTTCCAATTACCTGTTTAAACGAAGTTTTCAACCTTCCAGACCTCGCTCTAGAAAATCTCAGCATCAAAATCAAACTGGGCAAGGTAGGGATAGATATTCACAGTCTCAAGGAATATCAGATTCTCAAAGCTCCTTTAACCTGAATAAAGATTCTGAACCAACTAAGGAAGATGAAAACTTTGATGACTGGGAACAAGGACCTCCTAAAGTTAGTCATTCTTGGGACAGTAGTACCAGCGAACAAAATATTGAAGAGGCACAAGGGTCTGTTAATCAAGATTCTACACAGAAAAATTATGAAGCGGAACAACAGCCAAAAACAGAGTCTTGGTCGGGTTCTGTCTATTCTTATGGTTATCGCGACCCTAGTAGTTCTGGGGTTGGTCAAACCGAATCTGTGTATGATGCAGATTATCGGGTGATTACTCCTCCCCCTCCTGCAGATCCATCTAAACCTACTGAAAATGAAGAGACTGAAGGCGAAGTTCCTGAGCAAGCTAATAAACCAGGTGGTCAGTCAGAGCCAGAATAAGTTTGGTTAAGTTTAATAGTTTTTCCGTATAGTCACTCTTAACGAAGTCAGAAGTTGTTTTTGTCAAGGGTATTTTGAGCAATCCTCCAAAAACATTCTGCCTTAGGGGGCGGGGTTTTAGACCTAATTATTTTGATAAGTTATGGATATTGGTAATAGGCAATTGTTAGAGGGAGTAAATCTTTATTTAGTCGGAATGATGGGCGCTGGCAAAACAACTGTGGGACATTTGTTAGCCCAACAATTGGGATATCGTTTTCTAGATACGGATAGTTTGATTTCTCAAGCTGCTGGCAAGTCAATTAGCGAAATTTTTGCTACTGAGGGTGAGGCAGCTTTTCGGGAGTTGGAAACAAATATATTATCAGAAGTATGTAGTTACAAAAAATTGACTATTGCAACAGGTGGTGGTATAGTTATAAAACCTTTTAACTGGAGTTATTTACAACATGGTATAGTAGTTTGGTTAGATGTGCCAGTAGAGGTGTTATATAGTCGCTTGCAAGGCGATCGGACTAGACCTTTACTTCAAAATAGTAACCCTTTGGCTAAACTTCAGGCTATTTTGGAGGAAAGAAGGCCGCTTTATGCCAATGCAGATGTTCATGTTACTGTAGATAGTCAAGATACTCCTGAACAATTGACAATGTTAGTGCTAGAAGAAATTAGAAGAGTGGTAAAGTCAAAGATAGTAAGTTAGTCAATGAGTTGTTCATTCCAATTTTTAAATATAAAAAAAATATGAATTCATATTTTTTGTAAAAAAGATTACAGTAATTTCTCCCTATAAGACATTTGTACTAATATGATGATATCTGGGGTGAATTAAAATTGTACATTCATTAATGGATAATGGATAATGGATAATGGATAATTACCTCTCCCTAAAAGGAACAGGATTGACGCGGTAGGGAAAAAATTTATTTCTCTTGGTCGATTGGAGGCAAGCGAGGAGACCTCGCCATCCCATCGTGACGGAATGCTCCGTAAACGACCGCTTTTTCCCCTTGAAAGGGGAGGCTAACAAAGCTGAATTATTTAATTATTTAATTATTTAATTATTAATTATTCGGTAATTGAATATGAAAAACCCCCACCATTGATAGGTAGGGGTCAAGAACAGTTAAACGCTTATTTCTTATTATCTCAGAAATTAACTATTATTGGTAGGTTTATTTGTGACAATTTTTTAAACGTCTATAATAACTATGCTTTACATTTATACAAATACCCTAGGCTAAATTGCTGATATTGATCCTATGTTGCGGTAGAAAATCTAGCACTAAAGTAGCACTCAAAAACATGGTGAAAAACCACAATTTAGCTAAGGGAATTAGTGATTATGGTTGGGGAATTTTGAGGATAATGCTAAGTTACAAAGCAGAAAATAATTATCAAATAAAGTTGCCTGATAAATGGTATGATGTCGAATCCGTTTGATTGGACAGAAAAAAATTCTCCAATGGTCATAACTACGCTCATCAAAGTGATTCTCTCTCCTTCTGATTCCTGACTTTCCCTCCTGGGAGGGGTTAGGTGTGTGTTGACTCAATTACGACTTAAACCTTTCTATAACTGTTTAACCGGATTTGATCTGACCCCTCAAATTTAATTGTCAGATACTGCCTCTCTTCAGGCTTCTCCTACTTCTGAATTCTGGATTCAAAAAAAGTTAAGATAGTAGTATTTTTTGCAACTAGGATTACAGTTATTTTTATCTAAAATTTTGCTTTAGTAATTCCCCACTCCCAACTTGTACAAAATATTCAAACATAAAGAAATAGGATTACTATTTATAGTTTTTGATCAATATGTAAAGTGCAGTTCCCAGAAAAAGACTCCCCTCTGAAATAATTAGTAAAATTCCAAAAGATTGCCATTTTTTTAAACCATAAACTTGAGTCTCTAATTTTGCTAATATCCCTGCAGATACTAATACTAAAGCATGGATAAAAATGTTTATCCATCTAATGAAAACTACAAATAAAAAAGCAATAATAATTGCAGAAATAAAACTAAAAATATCAGATTCAAACCATGGAACTATTGCTTTCAAATCAAGTAAACGAAAGGTTAAAATTGCATAGAATAAAAAAATCCCAGCTATAACAACTAGATATAAAAACAGAGAAACTTCAGCATTGGCTAGACTCCAGCCAAAAATGCTATAACTCATTAAAAGTAGAGTGAAAGAAAGTAAAGGTATTGGTTTCACATTATTTTATAGGTTAGTAGAAATTGCTTTAACTGGACAGGTAGGAATACATTGTTCACATACAATGCAACGGGATCTGACAAAATTGAGACGAAAGGTATCAGGTTGTAAACTTAGAGCTTCTGTAGGACATACACCAGTACATAAACCACAATCTACGCAGCTATTTTCATTGATTAAAATTTCTCTACTAGCTAGACATACATCTATATTTTGCAGTCTCATCCACTCCAGTGCAGCTTCTAACTCATCAATATCTCCTGATAATTCCAGCACTAATTTACCCACTTGATTTGGTGCTACTTGAGCACGAATAATATTAGCAGCAACATTAAAATCTTTTGCTAATCTATAGGTAATCGGCATATGAATTGACCGTTGTGGAAATGTTAACGTTACTCGTTTTTTCACGGATTAATCCTCTTATTCTCAATTAGAAAATTGATTTTTTTCATTATCTGATTATTTAGTTACAGTAGTTTTTATTATATTAGAATACAATAGGGACATTCGACAGAACATCCCTAAAAAAGTTGTATTTTTATTGTGTGGTTGAGCTATCTAAAGTTTGACTAACTAAAACTTGCTGACAACCATATATTTTTCTACCTTGAAATTCTAGTTAATTATACTATATAAGAAGACGACTGTAATTGTCTGGCTTTAACGGCTACCTTGTTTTCATGCCCCCCCTAAAAGAGACATTGCTCTTAACCCTTTTTCGGCAATTGTAATAATTATTTAATTTTCTGACAATGAACGTAAACTCATCTAATCCTACAAACAGTTCCTCTTTGGCGATACGCCTGAGAAATTTCATTATTGTTTTGGTAGCGATCGCTTTATCAGTAACCATTTTTATTGGACTACGAACTGAGACGGCCTCCGTTTCCCTAAATGAAATGGCTGAAACTGCAACACCTCTAGATATAGCGTTAAGTAATGATAAGCCTACCCTAGTTGAATTTTATGCTAATTGGTGTACGACTTGTCAAGCTATGGCTCCTGAGTTGGAGGAAATTAGACAACAATATGCTCAGAATACCAACTTTGTGATGTTGAATGTGGATAATAGCAAGTGGTTACCAGAATTGGTTAAATACCGGGTAGATGGTATTCCCCATTTTGTGTTTTTAGATGGAGAGGGAACTGAAGTTGGCCAGACTATTGGAGAGATACCGAAGTCTGTCATGGCAGCAAATATAGAGGCTTTAGTTGCCGGAAGTTCCTTACCATATAATGGTACAGTTGGTCAAGGTTCTGAATTTGATGCTCCAGTAGCACCAATTAAAGCAAGTCAAGCCGATCCTCGGGTTCATGGTAGTCAAGTACATTGACATCCTCCCGACGTTGCGCTGACGCGACAACGCGGGATTCCCAAACCTCACGATTTGGGTTTCTGCTGCCTCTTTCAGAGGAGCTGCGCTAACATAGCACCTGCCTCCAAGGTCGAACCTCTTTCTGGTCTTACGGTCGCTCCACAGACAAGCCAGCGCGGTCTTGGGGGTCTCCCCCATGAGCGACTGGCGCTGATACTGCTAGCCCAGCAGCCTAGTTTGGGCAAGTATAGCACACTATTGTAAAAACCGCTCTTATTGATTGGTTTTCCCATACGACGCTCCCCTGCGGGAGAGCGCGGGTCTTCAACCAATGTTAAGATAAAAGTATACAAATATTTTTTCCCCTACTCCCTACTCCTTACAGACCTTAAATGCAACCTCCCTACTCCCTTAAAAATTAAAAATGTTAAATTAATCTTGTAAAGGTACTTAATTTATTGCGAGAGCAGGGGAGAGGAAATACTTATTGAAAAGTAAAAATTTTTGAATAAGTATTTCTTCAATACATGATAATTGAAAATAACTTATTATTCTTTAGCAATTCTATTTCAATTGTAATATTTTTGTGGTAGCTAAGAGTCAGGAGTCAGGAGTCATAATTTTCAAGTTTTTTCGTCAATCTTAACTATTATAAAAATTCTCACAAATCATTTAGGATTATTATTTATAAAAAAGTATATTATTCTGAGTTTGTATTAAATCCCTCACCATACTAACATCTACCTCCCATAAACCTAGTTTTTTGTAAAACTTCTATTGCAGGCGGATTTGATATTACATAAATCTCGCCCATAGCTATTTCCTCAAGAATAAAATAACCCCAAGCTTAAGAGGGAGGCTGGCCAAATTAATTTTTCGGAAAAATAATGAACTCTAAACAATTACAAAGGTTGTTAATCTTTTATTCTGCGGTAGGAATATTTACTATCAGTGTATTGTTAGCAATAATAAGTATATTGCCACTCTACAAACAACTTAGAAAAAACGCAGAAAGTAACTTAAAGTTAGCTTTACGAGCTCGAACTGTAGCAGTAGAAGAATTTCTTTTCAGAGCTAAGGATATTGCTGCACAAATTGCTAGTCGTACTCAAGCAAGACGAGAATTAGAATCTTATAACCGCAACCCAAACTATTCTGATGCTGCTGTTTATAAAATGGCAGACTATCTGAAAGATGCTTTTAATCAGACTGAAGATGTGGTTGGAATTAGTCGCTTTGGTCGAGATAATCAATTAGTGGTTGAACTTGGTTTACCCATCCCTCAAGAACATTGGCAATTGCCAATTAAAAAAGTTAAAATTAGCAATCCAATTCGCCTCAAAAATGAATCTTATCTCATTATTAGCCAACCAATTATTAACTCAAAAAAACAACAAGTAGGTACAGATTTGGTTTTATTTAAAACCAAAAGTTTAGAAAAAATTGTCACAAATAATACGGGGCTAGGTCAAAGTGTAGAAGTATTTTTAGGAACCTTAGAAAAACAAGAGGTAAAATTATTTTTGTCCTCCAAAAATGAAAGGGAAAGTTTATCTGAATCAATTGCTAAAGTGTTGGAAAAAACAGTAGTTTCTCAAGAAAATGGACTGATAGTTGTTAAACCAAATTTATGGAGTTATGGTCAAAAAGTTGCCTTTGAACCTGTATCACAAGTAAATTGGGGACTCGCGATCGCCATCAAACGTCAGGAATTGTATGCTCCAGTGAATCGTCAGCTTATTACCATTGGAACTGTCATAATAGTCTTAAGCCTTTTGGGTACTGGTGGCATGGTTATACTACTCCGTCCATTAGCTGGTCAAGTGATTATTCAAACTGATGAACTTGAACAGCAACTAGAAGAAAAAAAACAGGCTTTAGACGAATTAAATTATACTCAACAACAGCTACTTTTGGAAATTCGCCAACGTAAACAAAGCCAAACTAGACTGCAAAATGATAATAAAATATTAATAGAACTTGCTCAAAACCGAGCTGTAAATCAAGGAGATTTGTTAACAGGTATACAAGCAATTACGGAAGCTACTGCAAAAATATTAGAGGTTGAGCGAGTGGGAATCTGGTTGTATGACGACTCAAAAACTTATTTAAAATCTCTAGATTTGTACCAACACAAACTCAATGAACATATTAGAGAAGTAAATCTTAACCTCAAGGATTATCCTAATTATTTGCAAGCGGTTAGTTCACTAAAAGATAATATTATTACAGCTAATGATGCTCGCAACGATCCTAAAACCAAGGAATTTTTAGATAATTATCTTCAACCTTTAAATATTTTTTCTATGCTTGACGCAGGAATTTGGATCGGTGGAGAAATGGTTGGTCTTATCTGTATAGAAAAGTGCAGTCAAATCAAATATTGGACTATTGAGGATGAATTTTTTGTCCGTTCAATTGCTAACATAGTTTCTTTAGCGATTGAAGCTAGCGATCGCAAACTTGCCGAGAGTGCTTTACGAGAATCAGAAGCTCAATTAAGAGCACAAAAACAAGAACTAGAGCAAACCTTAGAAGAACTGAAATGGACTCAAGCTCAGATGATTCAAAGTGAAAAAATGTCGAGCTTAGGTCAAATGGTTGCCGGAGTTGCCCATGAAATTAATAATCCAGTTAACTTTATTCATGGAAATGTTGTTTATGCAACAGATTATACTCAAGACTTGCTCAATTTACTTCAACTCTATCAAAATCATTATCCCTATCCCCATCCTGAAATTGAGAAAGAAATTGAAGCTATTGAATTAAATTTCCTCCAAGAAGATTTCAAAAAAGTGCTCAAATCTATGCAAATTGGAACAGAAAGAATTCTAGAGATTGTTAAATCACTACGAAATTTTTCCCGTCTGGATGAAGCAGAAATTAAAGAAGTCGATCTGCATGAAGGAATAGATAGCACCTTAATGATTTTACAAAATCGCTTCAAACCGAAACCTGGATCTCTTGGTATTGAAGTAATTAAAGAATATGGTCAACTTCCTAATATCAAATGTTATGTAGGACAACTCAATCAAGTATTTATGAATATTATCGGTAATGCGATTGATGCAATTGAAGATGCTCAATCCGATCGAGAAAAACAGTGTGATACTGGTTGTATTCGGATTAAAACTCAAGTAATAGAAGATAATCGGGTACAAATTTTAATTGCTGACAATGGGGGAGGAATGAGTGACAAAGTGAGGTCTAATTTATTTGACCCCTTCTTTACCACAAAACCTATTGGAAAAGGAACTGGATTAGGACTTTCGATTAGTTACCAAATTATTGTGGAAAAACATCAAGGAAAACTAGAATGTAATTCTCAGATCGGAAAAGGTACAGAATTTATAATTACAATTCCGATCGAGTTGAGCTAGATAATTATTACAAATAGGGAATAGGGAATAGGGAATAGGGAATAGGGAACAGTTGGAAAAACATTACTAATTCTTTCTTAGCCATACTAAAGTTTTGCCAACAAGTTTTTGTTGATACTTTTTAGATTGCGGTCTAAGATAAAAGGCTGAGGTGGAGCAATTGAAATTTTCTCAAAATCTGGATGTAGAGGATTAATCAAATAATTATATTCTTGGGGAATAATAGCAGAAGGAACCCTCAAAACTGCTGTAGTTTTAGAAGTCAACCATTTATCTCCAATAGAGGCTAAAGCTTCCGGTGGAGGAGTATCACGCCAGTTATGGGGTAATATAGATTCATCTACTTGTTTAATTGGAAAATTATCAGGAATTTTTACATTAATAGATACAAATATATTACCAAAGTTTTCTATTTCCATACAAACTAAAGTTTCTAATGCGGCTAGAGATAATGTGGCTGAAGTATATATTAAAGCTGTTCCTTTAGAATTCCAACGACCTCTACTACGACTATAAGCTTCACCTGTAAAAGCAAGATCAATGTATTTTTTATGAGAAATTCGCCATACTGTTAAACTCATAATTATTATATTTTTAACTACTATTACTTGAAGAAAAAGGCAGTATTTATCGTGATTTTTTTGGATGATTAAAGTAGCACTTAGCACTCAGGTATCAATAAGCTTTTTACAGAGGAACTGCATTATCAGTTTTTCAAGGTGTATAATGGGAGAATAATCTAGAGTTACTCCTCCGCGTCTTATAACCCCCATTAACACGCAACACGCGCTTTTCCAAATATACTATACTGGGGGACTTAAACCCTTGAATTTTTAGCTGATAGCTGAAAGCTAGTTAAAACTCACTATTCAACTACCAAAAGGTAGTTGAATACCCACCTATTTCTATTGGTTTTTATTGATGACTAACAAGCATTAGCCATTAATAATCAATCATTAATCATTAGCTATATACTCCATACTCTATTTTATTCAAAAGTTCATCTACTTGTTGTGTGCCTGAATCTGTATCTAATAGTTCTAAAGGAGTTTTTCCAGCTAAGGCACGGTTTGATTTTTTCAGCCAATCTCTTGCTGTTTCCACATTCTCAAATACATCTAATGTGTGTACAAAAATTCTAGCAATACGATAAAGTCTATCTGACTCTGAAAGGTCAAGAGGTTTCTGATCTTTCTTACGCCTGGATATAGTCCGTTCGGAAGTTGCTAATAAAGCAGCCATTTGTGACTCAGAAATACCACAATATTCTGCTACTTTAATTACAGAAATTATTGAAAATCCCTGACGAATTATACTGACTATTTGCAGTTCTTGGGGTAATTCCAAAACATTTTTAGGTATTCTGTCAAATCCTAAAATTTGATAGATTCTAGGGATGGGTTCAGTTTCTGAGTTCTGAGAAACTTGATCTGGGAATAGCATCTGGACATCCTCTAACAGTCACCTGTCTAATATTATAACGTCAGATGTCTAAAAATGTGGAAATTTTATTTTAGAGCTGATTCATAAGCTAAATATTAAAGGAGCTTCTCCATGATCGTTGCGAGGGGGGACTTAAAGAGGAATCATAAATAATTTACCCAATTATTACCCCTGTGGCAATCTTTGGCATAACAGTCAACTTCAACATTGTGTCGGCTGATAATATATTATAGAAGGTTAGCTTGTTAAATCCCCACCTTGCAATGACAATATCAGACTATATTTACATCATCATTTTTTACAGATTAGCTCTTAGAATAAATAGTTCAGGATATAATTTTTGGCAGTCTAGAGACCAGAGCCAAAAAACAGGAGGATCAAGAAGATAAGAAAAAGTATAAAAATGAGGCTGTCAGAAACCATTTTCCTTGTTAGTAATAATTAGAATAATTGGGATGTCTAGAAAGTTAAGGAACTTTATTTACCCCATTTACCCCCATAAATAAAATCGCTTCAGAGACTATTGTTCCACAACAAGCTAGAAAAAACACAATTTTTTCTTGTTGTTATTTCGTGAATGAATCATTAAAATGATTGTGGCCAATTTTTATCCCTAGGTTTCTATTTGCACAGTAGGATAAAAGGCCACATAGTTTTGAATCTTTTTGGCTTTTTCTTTAGGATTGGGATAATACCAAGCACCATCTTTATTAACTTTACCATTGACTTCAATATCATAGTAGCTCGCATTACCTTTCCAGAAACAGTTAGTATGGGTATTGCTTTCTTTGAAATATTCACGGTTGACCGTATCTGGTGGAAAATAATAATTACCTTCGACAATTTCACACTCATCGCTCTGTGCTAAAACAACCCCGTTCAAAATAGCTGTTGCCATTAGTTTTTCCTAATTTTAATAACTCGCCTACTTATAATACCAAATAAAGAAGGTAAACCCCAAGGATTTTGGTCAAAAAAATTGGCTGGCATAACTGAGAAACGCAATAGGCAAATGCGCGATGCCATGAACAAAGCAGCGAGATTAGTTATTAATCATTGCTTAGAGCATGGCCTTGGTCGGATAGTTTTTGGATGAAATAAAAGGCAAAAAGATAGCATTGATATCCCAAGCAAAAACAACCATAAATTTGTACAAATTCCTACAGCAAAACTTAAAGAACGAATTAGTTTGTTATGGGAATTGTACAGCATTGAGTTGATCGAAACTGAGGAATCGTACACCTCACAAGCATCATTTTTAGGTAGTCCTTTGATGATTGTGATTTAGGGTAGAGGTAGGGAACACTTAACACTTAACACTTAACAGAAATTATCTTAAATTCTTAGTTTCAAAGAAATAGTATTTCCTTGAGTACTTGACTTTTTTTAATATATCACTACTTGTATACCACTACCCATTTTTAGGTAGTCCTTTGATGATTGTGATTTAGGGTGGAGGTAGGGAACACTTAACACTTAACACTTAACAGAAATTATCTTAAATTCTTAGTTTCAAAGAAATAGTATTTCCTTGAGTACTTGACTTTTTTTAATATATCGCTACTTGTATACCACTACCCATTTTTAGATGATGATTTCCTGCCAACAATCGGTGAAAAACCTGAAAGCTGGAAAGCATCAGGCAAACTAATCAAACGAGGACTTGATCAAACTCAACATGGTTTGTTAGTTAATGCCGATATTAATGGAGCAGTTAATATTCTCAAAAAAGTAGCAACAACTTTAGGATTTTCTCTTAAAGGAGTTGGTAGAGGCAATTTGACTATGCCTTTAAGAGTTCGCTTTTGGACTGCTTAATCAAGAATCCCCGTCACTTTAGTGCGCGCAGAAGTCAATAACCGCCATAGCTAAATTTAACGCTGCATTCAAATTTATATCGCAGCTAAAATTGCAAACGCTGCAATTTGATTAAGCGCTCTGATAAAAACAGAGACTCTTTAACAATTCCACAGAATAATAAACATTAACTGGGCTAATTAATAAATAGCAAAAAAGTAATTTCCCCTGTGTTAATTACTTAATAACTGAAGTGCGACCTAAGTATAGCAATGCTTTTGGGAATTGGTATAACACTTTTTTTCAGGATATATAGCAAACTTTTTGAGATTTGGTATAACCTATGGTACTAGAATAAAAAAAATGCAGCCTGAACAAGCTGCAAAGTTAAAGAAAACCGTTGTGTTTCCCTGAGGAAAATTTAATCAAGTAATTAAAAAAATACTGAAAGTATTAGAGCAGACTGAAGTAAAATTTTTAATAGTATTCGTTAATTAAATTTATATTTTTATATTATGTGGAAATAGATCAAATGTAAGTGATTTATGCCATAGGTCAATTGTGATTTTCATCAATGATGGGCTAGATAATGTATGGGGCAATATATAATGACAAACATTAAAAGCAGCAATGCAGATAACAGATAAGTTTTGCTACCTGCAATAACAGTATTTTTTCACAATAATTAATTTTCTGAGTTTCTGATGGATGTGTTGCTTCTGGCATCTTCTATTACATCAATTTTAGCCTTAAGTAAAGATAAGTCTCTTGCCACAAATATCTTGTTAGTAACCAGATCGTAAGCTTCCCACTCTTGGGAAAAGTCTACATCTTGCCAAATAAACCAATCTCGGTAAATTTCACCTTCGTCAATATCACCACATAAGGCTAACCAATCATCTCCATCAAAATTGTCTACTGTTGATGCTATTAAGTCAAGCCACGCAATAGTAATACAAGAATCTGTATTAGTATCAGCAACAAAAGAGGAAGATTGGGGGTTGACTTGCTCGAGGCAGAAGTTAGATGTCATTGTTAAATTCCTTGATTAACTCTATGCTTTAACTATAGGAACTTTGATATTGAAATAGTGATAGATATATGCCACTATCCTAACCACAACATCTTAGACATGAGGCGAATTCCAAATTTTACTGCTAATATCGGAAAGCAGGATTATCCTAAAAGTAGACACTTCAAAAATTGGCACTGATACTATTACTCAAATAGTTGTCTGTGGCAGTGCGACTCAAACGGAAATTAAATTGTAATTGGTACTATTCACTTCAGGAAGATAGCAACTCTTTCAGGATATTAAGGGAGTTAGGTAGGAGCTATGGAATGAACAAAAAATCTTTACAAGTCTAATCAGATCGGAATTTGAGCAATTTTTTCCTGATTTGAGCAAAAAAAAATTTTAACTACCTAAAATCCTCTACAGTGTCTAACTCTGAGAGGATATCTTGATAATTAAGAACAATTATTTTTGAGGTGTTAAAAATGCTCAATATTAATAAGATTAAAACAAATATAGTAGCGATCGCCACAGTGGTTATAACTATTTGTAGCAGTCCCCTAGCACTTGCGGAAAACTACACCAGAGAATTTGACGAACAAGGATATCTACGTCAAAATCCTGATGTAGCAGAGTTAGTACGTCAAGGGAAATATCGCTCTGGTTACGAACATTATGTCAGATATGGGCAATATGAAAATCGTTCTGGTGCTTTTAAAACATTCAATGAACAAGAATATTTGCGACAAAACCCTGATGTAGCAGATGCTGTACGTCGTGGTGAATTTAAGTCTGGTTACGATCATTATCTCAAAAATG
The DNA here is from genome assembly GCF_050015995.1 of Dapis brunnea BLCC-M229. Taxonomy (NCBI): domain Bacteria; kingdom Bacillati; phylum Cyanobacteriota; class Cyanophyceae; order Oscillatoriales; family Microcoleaceae; genus Dapis; species Dapis brunnea. The sequence goes on from NZ_JBNHEP010000059.1 coordinate 23,078, forward strand.
GTCAATATGAAAACCGTTCTGGTGCTTCTAACCCATCACAACCTCAAACTTATGATAATTATAATCAGCCTTCTTTTGGCAATAATAATTTGAGTTGTGAAGGTATAAATCGTAATTTATCCCAGGAAGCATTTTTCCGAACAGAGAATCGAATTATCCACATTTGTCGATATCAAAATAGTAATAAATTAGTTTTGTTTGAACGTCGAAATAGAAATAATTCGGGTTGGAGAAATTTTCCTGTGGAAGTTGCTTATAATGGTTTTGTTAATCCTCGTCTGGGCTATTTTATTAATGATAATGAATTTATTCGGAGACGAGGAAATCAAATGCTTTACAGAGAACAAGTTGTGAATAAATGGAGACACAATTGCCGCTAAACATATACTTTTAAGTCAGAATTTTATTGAGCGGGGGAGCAGGGGAGTAGGGGAGTGGGGGAGAAGTAAACATAAGAGTAATGAACACGCTTCTGGGGTGCTATACCAATCCTATTTAAGTTGTAATATTTTAGTGGCAGTTAGAAGTCAGGAGTCAAGTAGGGTCGCCGTCGGATTAGCTACGTACATAATTTTAAAGGTTTTCAGTTCAAATTAGCTATTATAAAAATTATCATAACCAATTTAGGATTGCTATAATTATTAAAAAGGTTATTTAGTCCTGTTAATTACTTAATAATTGAAGTGTCGCTTAAGTATAGCATTAATACATGTTCAACAAGAGGTAATTATTAATTATTACCTCTTGTTGAAAAGGAGAGGATTGACTAATTATGAAAATTTTTTCTTGTTTCTCCTTTAAAGGAGAGGCTTTAAACCTTAATTATTCGGTAATTGGTATAAGTCACTAATTTTAATCAGCTCAAATGAAATTTATAGAAGAAACGGAATGCTGCGCGACATGAATGCGCAGCGAAACGAGCGCAGTAATAAAAGTTTCTATTAACTGTTTTATCGGTGGAAAAAATATCAGTTAAGTTACTTTTGTTTTGCTTGTAATTTTTCTAAAGCTTGATGAGCGCCAGACAAATCAGGTTTAAGTTGAATTGCTTTTTCTAGGGAAGATATTGCTTGTTCATCTAAGCCTAAATTTGCCAAAGCTTCGCCCAAATGATAATGTACAACTCCCGAATTTGGATGAAGTTCAATAGCTTGACGATAAGCAGAAACAGCTTCATTCCATCTTTCTAAACTAGCTAAACTATATCCTAATTTATGGTGCAAATCAGCAGCAGTAGGATTAAGATTTACTACTCGACGATAAGTAGAAATAGCCTCATCAATAAATCCTTGTTGTTCCATCATTTCTGCTAATTTTAGATGAGACTCAATTACAGTTTTATTCTGTTCCTGTCTTTTTGCCAATGCTTCCTGTAGATGCTGATTAAACTTTTGATTATCTGGCTTAATTTCTACAGCTTTCTGATAACAATTTATCGCCTCTTCCCACTTTTGCATTTCTGTTAATGCTTCTCCTAACTGGTCATAAACTATTGCAGAATTTGGATTAATTATGAGAACTTGACGATATTCAACCGCAGCTTCCTCCCACTGTTTTAGTTGAGCTAAAGCATAAGCTAATTGATGATGAATTATTGCAGAATTTGGATTAAATTCAATTGCATTTTGATAGGCAGCAATCGCTTCTTCCCAACGTTGCAGTTGGGCTAAAGCTGCTCCTAAATGATGATAAATTTCTGCATTTTTGACATTAAGAGAGATAGCTTGCATACAGGCATTAATAGCTTCTTCCCACTTTTGCAACTTGGTTAAACCTAACCCAATATAATAGCAAGCTTCAGCTAAATTTGGATTTAACTCAAGAGCGTGATGGTAAGAAATAATTGCTTGTTCTAGTTGACCAGCATTTTCGAGAACCTTGCCTAAACCTAAATGATATTCTGACAAATAGGGATTAATTCCAATAGCTTGATTGAAACTTTCTATTGCTTCATCCCACTGTTTTTGACTTGCTAATGCTTCACCTAAATATTGATAAGTTAAAATTGCATTGGGGTCTATTTCAAGAGCACGACGATAAGTAACTATCGCCTCATCAAATAATTCTTGTTTTGCCAAAGCAAACCCTAAACTCTGATAAAATTTGGGAAACTCTGGATTAAGTTCAATAGCTTGACGTAGATAAATAACTGCCTCATCAAACCTCTCAAGTTTAATTAGAATTTCTCCTAAGTTATAGTAAGACCAGGAATAATTTGTCTGTAGTTGAATTGCTTGGTGATAGATATTTGCTGCCTCCTCTAAATTTCCCTGTAAACTGAGAGTTTCTCCTAGGTTTTGATAAGCTACTGCTGATTTAGGATTAAGTTTAATTACTTGGCGGTAAGCATCAGAAGCTTCGAGGAAGTTACCTTGCCTTAATAATTTATTCCCAGTCTGAAGATAGTTAACGCTGGTTTCTGTTGCTGTTGTTGACATTTTTGTCTAAAATTTCCTTGATTTGATTGATAATTTGGGGTTGAGCTATCTTGCTCATTACCTGTTGATATCCTACACTATTTGGTCTTCCTAAATATGCAAGAATATTGGTTGCTAAATCTTTTCTATTGTCACAAGGTAATACCATTTCACAGAATTCATAATTCTGAATTCAGAATTATGAAGTTAAATTGGATAGGCTAAAAACTTTGACAAGAGAAAAGTTTGAGGCAATTATTTGACATTCAAGACTTTTAAGAATTCATAACCCATCAAAATAAGTTTGACAAACCACTAGTTTGATTTTTATATTTTTCGTTTTAAGGTTTATTTATGCCGTAAGCATTCAGCCGTCAGCCAGCCTCTTTCAGAGGAGCTTCGCTAACAGCTCTCAGCGTTCCTCGTTTATTCCATTTATCTGGAGTTGAGAATTGAGGTTGAGCGAGAATTAAAAGTCTAGGTAAAAGCGGACATCATCGGCTAATTTTAGCTATTTAGATTCATTTTTATTGCTGAATCCTTACGCTAATAGCTGAATGCTTACTTTATGCTTACCTACTTAATAAATATTAGTCGTATATTTATTAGGCATCATAATTAACAAAAATATTGTCGTTACATAGAGTTTATTTCTCCCAGATAAATTCAATTTACCCTCAAAAAACATATTACTAAAGATTTATAGTTGCGGAATTTAGGATAAATCAAAACCGTGGAAGAAGCATAATTTTTTATACAAATTCAAAAAAGGTCGCTATAGTATTAATCTCAACACTCCTAGTAACACTATTTTTTGAAAATGGTATTATTAGTCTTTAGGTAATTAGAATTTCTTAGTCAAGCAGCGAGATGATACAATCAAAAAGATTAAAATACGACTACAATAATTGTAGTATTGGCTAACTAACTATAATTCAGACAGAAATCGATAAATGGTCATTACCAAAAAATTAATATATGAAGTTAAAAGTGATTGACAAATGTGCATGAATAATGGTAGGAAAATAAAAAATTCATAGAATTCCTAATCGTAGATGGACACAAAGCAAACTCTTGTAATTGTTTTCCTTTCCTAGGGAGGGAATGCTTCGCAAACATTCTCCTTTGCTTAATTACCAATGAAATTTGACCGAAAAATTCAGGTATAAAGCCTCTCAATTCATGGAGAAAAAGCTGTCGAGGGATGGATGGGTTACCTAACCATATCCAATCGACCAAGAGAAGAAAAAAAATTCCTTTTAGCCAATCCTATCTGTTATAAAAAGAGGTAATTATTAATTATTAATTGTTAATTATTAATTATTGAACCTACCTACTTAGCTGTGGCTAAACTGTAAACTGGAAAAAAATAGTAACTATTATCGTAAGCATTCAGTTTTTAGCAGTCAGCTAGCCTCCTGCAGAGGAACTGCGTTAACAACAAATAATGAATAGTTCCTTCTAAAGGTTAAAGGAGGGCAATTTGGCATTGATTAATGGATAATGGATAATGGATAATTACCTCTGGTTGAAACCGCAACGGAATTGAATATAAGGAAATATTATTTCTTTTCATGTCGCGAAGCGTTAACGAAGTTGTGCGCTAGCTAAACGACCACTTTTTTCCCTATTAGGGGAAGCTTTTAACCTGAATTATTTAATTATTAATTATTCGGTAACTTTTAATTCTATCTCAATTTATCAATTGCTTTTATCTCCTACAAAATTAATAGTTGATAACGCAGTTCCTCTGCAAGAAACTAGCTAATAGCTGATGGCTGTTTGCACAGTGTTCCGCAGAAAATACTTACCTATTATCTCAGAAAGTCGATCAAATTTAGACTGACTGAAGTGAGGTTATCTTACACAGAAAGTTAGTTATTAGCAAGAAAATTAATTTCTCAGCAAGTTATACTCAAAATTAATTACTTGAACAACGGTAAAAATAAAATTATATACTAAAAACTAATATTCAGTAATACATAATCCAAATCTACTATGATGCAAAAAACAGAAAAATCAACTCTGATAATTACCAGTATGCACCGTTCAGGAAGTTCCTTAACAGCTTCTATCCTCCAAAGTTTAGGTTTGCATATTGGTCGGAAATTAATGGAGGGAACAGAGTACAATACTAAAGGATATTTTGAAAATTTAGACTTCTATGAATTTCATAAACAAGTATTACAATCCCAAGGTATAGATGAGGATGGCTGGACTTTACAAGAAAAAATAGATATAGAAGAAAATCTTCAAGAAAAAGCAAAGAAAATTATTGCTCAAAACTCAATAAGTGGGAATTGGGGATGGAAAGAACCCCGCACAACTTTGTTCCTAGATTTTTGGGCAGAACTGCTACCAAATGCCAAATTTATATTAATTTATCGTTCTCCTTGGGAAGTAGTTAATTCTCTGTATGCTCGACAAGATAAGATATTTCAAAGTCAACCAGAACTAGCAGTAAAATTATGGTTAAGCTACAACCAGAAAATTATTGATTTTTATAATCATGCGATTAATCGTTGCCTGTTAACAAATATTCAGACAATAATTAATAACCAAGAAGCATTTATTGAAAAAATCAATCAAAAATTCAAGTTTTTCTTGAATTATTCGACTACTAATATCTACGAGCCATCATTATTTAATAATCAAGTATCAACAGAAAGTCATAGACCTACTATCATAGATTATTACTTTCCTGAAGCTACAGAAATGTATCAGGAATTAGAAGCAAGAGCATGGAAACCAGAAGATGAAATACCAGACTTTTCCTGGCAAGAAAAAATTAAATCATCTCCCTATAGAATTTGGGCATTTCAAGATTGGATGAATTTATCTAGTCTAGAAAACCAAAATAAAATTCTACTAGCAGAACTAGAAAAATATAAAAATCAATACGAACAAAGTCAGTTAGAACTAACCCAAGCAACGTCTCAGTTAACAGAAACACGAGATGAGTTAGAAAAATATGTTACTCAACTCGATGCTACAGAGACAAAATTATTAGAATCGGAAAAACAACTCCACAACACAGAAAAAGTATTAGAAGAAACACAGAGCAAACTTCAAACAGTTGAACATATTAAAACTAAATTTGACGAAACAGAAAATGAACTAGCTACAGTTAAATCCCAGTTAAATCAGACTCAAACTGAACTAAGAGAATCCGAGTCAAAACTACAGCAGACAGAAAGTGAATTAAAAAAATCTCAAGAGACAGAAAAAGAATTCCTACAAACAAAATCTCAGCTACATCAAACTCAAGGAGAATTAGGGCAATATCAGTCACAACTACATCAAACTCAAGAAGAATTAGAAGAATCTATATATAAACTCCAGGAAATAGAATTAGTATGGCAAAAATCTCAATCTCAGCTAGAAAAAACAGAAGAATTATTGGATGAATTAAACTGCCAAGAAAAACAAAATCAAGCAGAATTAGGAAAAACAAAACAGAATTTATCCGAGACTGAAGCAGCATTAAAAGTTTCTCAGTATAAGCTACATCAAACTCAAGAACATTGGGAATATTCCCAATCACAATTAGCAGTAAAAGAGGCAATATTAGAAAAATATCAGCAAGATTTAAAAGATGTACAAACGGCATTAGAAGATACCCATTCACAACTTCAAAAAACTCAGGCAGAATTAGGAGTAACAAAACAGAATTTGTCTGAAAGCAGAGGCGAATTATTAGGTTATAAATATCAACTCCATCATACTCAGGAAGAGTGGGAAAAATATCAGTCTCAGTTAACAGCAACTGAGGCAATTTTGCAAGAATATCAGTCACAGCTACAGGAAACAAAGTCGGTCTTAGCAAAATCTAATTCTCAGCTAAAACAGATCGAAGAAAAAGAACAGCAAACCCAGTTTAGTTTAAAAGAAACTCAGGGAATATTGCAGGCAAAAGAGGCAGAGTTAACAGAATCTAATTCTCAACTAGAAAAGATTAAACCAGAATTAGAAAAGTCTGAATCTGAACTGCAAAAAACTCGCCAAGAATTAGAAAAAACTCAAGAGATCCTAAATCAAACTCAAGCAGAGTTAGCAGAATCTAATTCTCAACTCAAAGATAAAGAAACAAGATTGCAACATTCGAAAACACAACTAAAAGAAATTCAAAAAAGTCAAAGCGAGTGGCAAATATCAAAGTCTGAATTGCATAAAACCAAACAAGCATTGAAGCATTCCGAACTACAAAAACAAGAACTTCAAACAGAATTAGTAGAGTCTAATTCACAAGTTCAGCAGACAGAAATATTAATGCAACAATCCCACTCTCAATTACAACAAACAAAAGCTTTATTAATAGAGTTTCAAACTCAACTACATCAAACTGATGAAGATCGGGAAAATATGCAAATGCAACTACAAGAAACTCAGGCAGTATTGCAAGAAGTTCAGACTCAATGGCGGAAAACAGAAGTATTATTGCAACAGTCTCAATCTCAACAACAAAATGCCAAGAAAGAATTAGTAGAAACTAAGTCAGAATTAGAGAAATTACAATATCAGCAAGCTATTTTGAGAAATTCAAAATCTGAGGGTAAAACAGAATATCAACTGTTAGTTTGGGAAGCATGGTATGCTTATCAAAACAATAATTTAGCTGAAATGCAAGAGCGCCTTCAGAAGTCTTTGAAATATACAGAAACTTCTAGAACAGAAATAGTAATAGATTGGTTAGATAGTTTTGCTAATTTCTCTCAGACAAAAGGTATAGAGTTTGATAGTGAAAAACTGACAAATTCTGAAGAATGGCAAAAGTTGATGAAACGTGCAATGAAAATTAAACAAAAAGTTTTGGTGGGTAGCGAGAAATAAATAAGCATTTGAAAAAAAATGGAGGATTTGGAACGAATTGGTGTAGGATAAAGTCTAGCTTAGAAAAATGTTATTTTATCAACTAATTTGTAATTAAGTTTGTATTAATAAGGAAGTAAATTAATGGCAGCAACAGTAGAAAAAGAACTAGAAGAAGTTAAGGATAAGTGGCAACAAACTCAACAGGAGTTGGATAAAACTAAGTCAGAGTTACATGATGTGAGGGAAGAGTTGGAGCGATCGCAATCTCAGTTAGATGAGGTATTGGGGGAGTTGGAGCAAACCCACTTTGAGTTACATCAACTTAAGGAAAAGGGGGAGCAACAGCAATCGCAGTCTGGTTGGGAAGTTAAGCAGGAGTTGGCAGAAACTAAGACCAAGTTGCAGGAGACTGAGCAGTTGTTGGAGCAGTCGCAGTCGCAGTTAGGTGAGACCATGGGGGTGTTAGAGGAATATCAGTCTCAAATGGAAAAGACGATGGGGACTTTGGAGGAGTCGCAAGGGAAGTTGCAGCAGAAGCACGAAGAGTTAGAGCAAGTTAAGGTAGAGTTAGCACAGAAGCAGTCGGGGTCAGATGCGGAGTTGCAGAAAGAGTTGGAGGAAACTAAATCTCAGTTGCGGGAGACTGAAGAGTTATTGGAGCAGTCGCATTCGCACTTAGGTGAGACGATGGAGGTTTTAGAAGAGTCTTACTCGCAATTTGAAAGAAAGCAGGAAGAATTGGAACAACTAAAAAGGAACACTCAGCAGAGTAACCTACTATCCAATGAAATTCAAATTCAACCAAAACAGAGAAAACAGGAATTATCTACTTTAGATCGAACGGAAAAAGATCGACTTTTCAAAATAGAAAATGCAATTGTTGAACGAATTCAAATTGTTCGAGGTCAGCGTGAGTTACTTGGGGGTCTAATTTTTCCTAATTATATCCCAGGAGTATTCCGTCATCGACGTTCTGGTCAAGTAAGTAAACCAGTTTACCTGGATCAAAATATTCCAAGTAAAAATATTGACAATCTCAAGAAAAATACCTCAAAATTTTACTCTGGAACATACATTTACGGAGGTTTTTTTCATCCACACTTTGGACATACATTAACAGAAAGTATTCATCGCTTATGGGCTTTTAATAATACTATCCATAAGGGCGTTGTTTTTACTTTAGCATTAGCTGCACCAAGAAATGTTTCCATAGCTGAATATATCCCTCCTGAATGGTTTATTCAAATTTTAGAAGTCTTAGATATTCCTTTAGCTAAATGTATTTGGGTTACAGAGAGTTGTATTTTTGAAAATCTTCTTGTTCCTGAACCTGGTAGTGAACTAACATTAGGCCATAAAGCATGGTATTCATCCTATTTAGAGCAGCTACAACAGAGGATTTTGACATTAACATCTAACTTAAAAAAGCAAGATTTAAAGCTATTTCTTGGCAGGTCTCATATTCCTTTGAATGGCTCAGTTGCGGGTGAGAAGTATCTTGAGAATATGTTAGTTAATGAGGGTTATATCTCCCTAAAGCCAGAAGATTATGACTTTATAGATCAGTTAGCTTATTTTATCAGTGCCAAAAAAATTATATTTACCGAAGGAAGTGCGATATATTCACTAGAGTTAATTAACTATTTAGATGCTGAAATTTGTTGTCTTCCGAGAAGATCAGACAATAAACTTTTTACTCCACATCTCCATAATAAATGCCATAATTATGTTGTAGCTGGAAGTGTTGAAGATACTCTTCGCTTGGGATGTTATAACAAGAAAGATGGAGGAGATGCTATCTCAATTAATATACATCCATCTAAGGTTATTCAATCTCTGAGAGAGCATAATTTTGCCACACTCAAGAGCTGGAATGAAAATGAATTTTTGGCTTGTGAGAGAGAAGATATTATAACATATATAAATCAAGGTTATGATTTATTAAAAAATCAAGACCCAGTTCATTGTTTAGGTATTATGGAAAAATATTCACAAGTCCGTAATCAACCTCTAACAGGATTAAATAAGCAGTTAATCTATCCTTCTTCAACTTCAAAAAAGACTATGGAATTTAAACACCGCCACGTTCGTCTTAATAAACTTGCTAGTATTAACCAATCATCAAAATATCTAGAAATAGGTGTTCATAAAGGTTTAACTTTCAATGCAATTGAAGTTCAAAACAAAGTAGCTGTTGATGTGAATTTTCAATTTAATACAAAGAATTATGAAACAGAAAGGGTATTTTTTTTAGAAGTTCCTAGTGATGAATTCTTTACAAGTCATGCTCAAGATTTTCCTCCATTTGACCTAATTTATTTAGATGGTCTTCATACGTTTGAGCAAACTTTTAGAGACTTTTGTGCTTCTCTTTCTTGTGCACATAATAAAACTATTTGGTTAATTGATGATACTTGTCCAGGTAGCTATGCTCAAGCCCAATCTTCACAACAGATTTCCAAACAGTTAAAGCAAGCTTCAGGAGAAAAAGATGGCAGTTGGATGGGTGATGTGTTTAAGGTTGTTGCTGCTATCCATGATTTTTTCCCACAGTTTAGTTTTGCCACTTTTCCAAATCATGGACAAACAGCAGTATGGTATCAATGGAGAAGAGATTTTAATCCTAAATGGAACTCTTTGGAAAAAATTAGTAGGTTAGAATATTTAGATTTTGTAGAGTTAAAAGAAACACTATTCAAAAGAGAAAAATACTTTGATATCTTTGAAAGGATAGAAAAGAATTTGAGTGAACTATAAACAGCAATAGAGGTTGAAGTTAATATAGCTTTTGGGAAAGTCTTATTTTGACACTCAGGCTTTTTACACCTCTTTGCTATGCTTGGGGTGCGTACTTTTGAAGTATTTTATCTCTTAAAACATAATTACTGTTTTGTTCAATGTATGTTAATTCTTCTTGGTCTATAACTTTTTCTCTCTGTTTGTACTTTTTCCAATTTTGGGTCATAGACTTGTAGTAAGCAAAAAACTCGCGCTCGCTATTAATATCTAGAAAATTTAGCAACAAATTAAGATAGCGATCATCACCAGAAAATAACTTCTCATATTCACATATAAATAAATTTTCTTGCTTCCTATTTTCTAAGTAATTCCATGTGTTAATCAGAGATTGATTCCAATCTGAAACAGCAAACTTATAGTTCCGGTTTCTCCCCCAACCAATATCCTTTTGATTTTTTGCTCTAGCATCATAAGATAAAGCCACATCTATAATATCTCTTAACATAAAAATAAATTTGACTCCTGCTGATGTAAATTGAGCGTTTATTTCCTCATAAAATTCATAGTAATGAGGAAATTTATCTCCAATAATAGTTGTATTTTTAGGAAATTTTTCTTTCAATTCTTCGTAAAATGGTTTCCATTGATTCTCCCAACCTTTGTGTTGAGGATTAAGGTTAGTTTGTTCTTCTCTAACATCAAAAAATACTGATGGTTGAAACAAATCAGGATTAAGTTTATGAATCAAAGTTTTATTTGCATAATGTTTGTATCTCTCTACTCCGAGAGCTATCAGAGGGTGATAATTTAACAGATTTAAAATTGCTGTCGTTCCAGAGCGAGGACAACCACAAACAAACAAATATTTCCAGCGGATATTAACAGAAGAATAAGATTGATTTAAAGCAAGCTTAATTTCCTTGATTTTTTCTTGCCATTTTGTTAATTCCATCTTAATTTCTGTAATACGAGAAAATTCTTTTTCTGACCTTGACATCCTCTAAATTTCCTATTCTGAATTTATCAATATATTTTGTATTAGTTACTGCAATTTTATCCTAAAAAAATACATTGCTATGTGATTTCATAAATGTCTTGAAGCCAAGCTTTTAGTAACTCAGCTTCTTCAGGTTTAACTACTCCCAAATTTATCAAAACATCGTAACACTTTCTTAGGTTATCAGCAATGCACTTTTCCCCAGATTACAGTTTAACTATCAGATAATGATTTGGCAATTTTATCATTATTAAGATACCCGGAAACCTCATCTTCAAAATCTCGCATCAAGTTGTAAAAGTTTCTTTCTTGATAAACAGTCGGACTATAGAATAAAACACGCCAACCATTTTCCCAACATATTCTCTGGGCAACAAAACTGCGCCATATATATGTCATCCTAAACGAACAATAAACTGGGAGATACATTAATAAATATGCAGGTGGAAACCAGATTGTATTTTGACTATTAAAAGGACACCAACTTCCTTCACCCAATGCTATTTTAATGTCATCTCGAAAGGTTATAGGTAAAGGTAAAACCAGTCGATAAATAGCATTTACATCTGGATTATCATTTGCTAGTCCTTGCTGAATAGGGCAATTTAAATCAGATTTAATTAAATCTTCATTCTATATATAGAACCTCTGCGTAAGTCCTGGTTATATTAAATCTAAGATAGTTTAACATCAAAAGGTAAATGAATATATTAGTAACTTGGGAAAATGAAACAATTGAACCTATAACTTCTTTTTGCTAGAGAAAAACTAGCAACTATAACCGCAGCTCCAAGACAAAACCAGGTAATACATCTTCCCTTGATAAACTTGTGGGAGAATCTAATATTTCTACTTCTTTTCCTTGACGATAAATTTCCACACGACGATTTTTCTTATCAATTAGCCAACCTAATTTTACGCCTCCATTCATATATTCCTCCATCTTTTTTTGAACATCCTTTAAACTGTCAGATGGTGACAATTAATTCTAATACAAAATCTGGAGCGATAGGAGGAAATTTTTCTCTTTGTTGAGGAGTTAGTTGATTCCATCTTTCTAATTTAATCCATGATGCATCGGGAGAACGATTGGAATTATTGGGAAGTTTGAAACAGGTAGAGGAGTCGAATACTTTTCGTAGTTTTGTTTGACGATTCCATATTACAAAATCAGCAATAATTGAAGCATTTCGTTTTCCTGTTTCTCCTCCGGTGGGTGGCATTATTGTTATTTCTCCTCTGATGTTACGCTCAAATTTAATTTCGGGATTATCTCGACATAGTTGATAGAATTGCTCGTCGTTAAGTTTGAGGATATTGTTAAAGTTGATGGTTATAGCTGTCATTTCAATTATCAGTTATCATTTATCATTTATCATTTATCAGTAATTTGAACTGAATTCAGAGGCTTGATACTTCATTTTTAGGTCATAGCTTTGGCACGATCAAAAAGTTTTATTACTAGAATTATAGTATAGCAATTCTTATCTCTGAGCGAGGTATAAAATTCGTTAATGGAGTTTCATAAATCGTGGTGCTAACCCATCGGAGTTATTGGATAAAAGAGCAGAAGTTTAAGGATATTTAACTAGCTATCAGCTATCAGCTATCAGCTAAAAATTAGAGGGTTTAATTCCCCACTATATTTGCCTAATTAGTGGTGCGCTTTTTTGGGGGTTTGTAGACGCGGAGCGGCTTGTCTTAAGTACCCCCCATTATACACCTTGAAAAGCTGATTGCTATATAGCTGAGTGCTGAGTACTACTTCAATTATTCACCAGTGGGAGTATCTTGCTCCCTTGGGTTAGGTTCATAGGTGGGAAATTTCTATAAAGTTGACTGTTAATATTTAGAAGTTGGTATTTGCCCACTCTACAACTACTAATTAGGAGTTTGCATTTTTTTCTGATGTAAAGTGGCGATCGCCTCCAGCATTTCTCCTACTCTTTTGTCAAAACTATGATTGTCTCGAATATATTTTGTTAACTCTAATTTTTCTCTTCCATTCTGACTTTTTTGCTGCAAACAATCTTTTACTACTTTTGGCAAATCTTCCCTAGAATTATAAGTGGAAATTTTATTTCCAAACACTTTTTCTAAACCTGCAATTTTGTCAGAAATAATCGTTGCTCCACAAGCAGCAGCATCAAATAAACGATTGGAAATAAATCCTTTTTCTCGCATTGTATTCCAATGGTCGTTTAATAATACGCCACATTTACTGTAATACTTACGCAAAATTTCATTGGGAATATATTCTCCTTTTAAATAACCACTGGGCAATAAATTATCCCAGTTTGTTCCATAAACATCTACTTTTAAACCACTTTCTACTGCATCTTTTACTATCTGGCGGTAAACTTTGCGAGAATTTCCGACAAACAAAATTTCTCCGACTTCTTCATAACCTTCTTTGTCTGGATAAAACAAATTTGGGTCTGTACATTGCAGTAAAGTTTGTACGGGAATATTTACCTTTTTCTGCAACTCCTCAGCATAAGAATGAGACGCTACAAATACTTTGTCATATTGTTCATATTCTTCTAGGGAAATTTTATCTGGATGACTAATATTCCACATCAAATTAATATGATAAGGCTTGGGTTGATAACGACTTAAACCTCGAATCACAATTGCCACATCATCTCCGAATGTTTTGGGAGTTTCCCACTCTTGCAAAATATCAATTCTTACAGAATGACCTAATATTTCAAATTGCCGTTTCATAGCTAAGGCAAAATGATAGTCTCCCCATTCTTGTGCTTGTTTCCAGTCAGGAACTCCAATTTTTATGCCGATGCGGAAACTATTACTCATTTTTTCGCGCAAAGCATAAAATACTGTATGGGCGCGATGTTTGTAAGTGTGTTTTTCTTTGACTATTTTCTGTAATTCTGCCACTTTGGCTAATCTTAATTCTTCATTTGTTAGGTACTCCCGTAATAAATTTTCCAGAGATTCGCGAGAATTATAAGTAGGCAATAGTCCGTCGAAAGATTCTTGATTTCCTAACTCACCATTGGTAATAACTAAAGCACCAGACATAATGGCATCAAACACCCGCGAATTTGTGGACCCCCATTGTTTTGTGACTGAATTTGCATCATCAATTACTATTTTTGTAGAAACATAAACTTTCGGCATTTCTGTATAAGGCAAAGGTCCGCGATTATACTTTTTAAATTTCTCAAATTTTTCCCAGTTATAGCCATACAAAGCAAAGTTGAAGGGTAAATTATCTGGTTCCAAAAAACTCATAATATCTCGCGGATATTTCCAGAAGCTTCCTGTGAAACAATAGTCAGATTTATATTTATTTTCTAGTTCATAATTGATGTTTTCTTGTTCTTCTAAAATTGCTACTTCCAAATTTTTCCCTACTTCACTTTGGTTGACTTCGGGAATTTTATTACTTTGTTCGGAAGAATCTTTTTCTGAATCTTCTGAAATTCCTACTTCAGAATTAACTTCTTCTTCACTTATGACTTCTAAGTTGACTTCTTCTTCACTTATGACTTCTAAATTCCGACTTTTGACTTTTGACTTCTGAATTCTCAATTCTAAATTCTCAATTCTCAATTCTTTAAAGTTAGTTGCTATTCTAACTACTGTTGCAGGTTTAAATAATTTCTGTTGAATATAATCTGCCGATTTTTGAGAAGAACACCAAAAACAATCATAATCTCCTGCTGATTTTTGAGACGCCCAAACCTCAAACCAATTTCTTGCCCAAGCAACTTTTACTAAACTTGGTTTTGCATTTTCTATTCTTTCTAAATCATAATCGTGACGCATCACTACAATTACATCTAATCGTGTCATATCATACCAATCTTCTCCTTCAGAAATATAATAAACATCCCATCCAAATTCTTTAACTAATTGTTCTCCTAATTCCACTGCTGTAAAATAATCTCCTGCTGAAGCTTCCATATCTGCTTCTGTTACAGCAAAGCCAATAGTTAAAGGATGACCAGTCCAATAAATTCCTTTTTCAAAGTAATCTTGTAGATGTTTCCTTCGTAAATAATAGGCATATCTTTCTTCTATTATCGGGCGATTTTTCAAGATTTTCTGGATAAATTCTTTGCCTTTATTAAACCGAGAAAAGCCACGATTATGAAAAGCAGTTAAATGATTAGCACTGATAATTTCTTTGCCTAGTTTTTGTCGCATAGTCAAACATAAATCTACATCCTCATAACCATAAAAGTAGTCTTCGTTAAAACCTCCCACTTTCTGAAAATCTTCTCGCCGACACATCATTAATGCTCCAGTTACAACAGGTACTTTCCAAGGAGCAGATTGTACTTTTAATAATTGTGGAGCATAACGAACTTCATAAGGATAAAAAGGTTCATTTTGACTGTGGAAATATATCTGTACTCCTAAATGTTGAGTAGGAGGAAAAGCTAAAGATTGATCGCTAACTATATCTAATAATTTGACTCCTACCATTCCTAAATTTTCATCTTGTTGAATTAAGTCAACCATCTGAGGAATTATATCTTGGCAGAGGGTAATATCGTTATTCATAAATAACAGTAAAGGCGCTTTTGTTTCCTCTACTCCTACATTGTTGGAATTGGAAAAAGAATAATTTTCTCCCCTGGCAATAATTGTAATTGGTAATTTTTCTGACCACTGGTTACAAACATCAATACTATTATCTGTAGAGCCGTGGTCTACTATTATTAATTCATATTTTTCATAGCTGTTATAAAGCTCAAAGGAAGCAAATAATTCACTTAAAAGTTTTGCCCCATTCAAACTCAAAATAATTACTGCTACTTTTGGTTTTTCTGTCTGAATTTTTGCTAAAGGTATCTGACTACTAACTTCTTTTTCACTTCTGAATTCAGAATTCAGAATTCTGGCTCCTTCTCCACTTCTGCCTTCTTTACTTCTGACTTTTTCTAACTCTTTACTCCAGACTTCTTCTTCACTTTTGACTTTTGACTTTTGACTTTTTAATGCTTCACTCCTGACTCCTGACTCCTGACTCCTGACTCCTTGAAAACAATAGATAAGTTTGTTAATTTCTCCCTGATTAAAACTAAGACTAATTTCATGTTTTTTCCCTTTCGGTCCGACTACTAATGGTTGAGGAGAATTTTTTAGTTGTTGACCTGTTTCTGTTATTTTGACACTAACTTCAACTAAACCATTGCTATGTAAAGATGGCGGAATTTTTTGCGCAAAAGCATGATATCCGTGAGTACCAAAAGCTTCGGCTAAATCTTGACGATATTTATTTGCTACTAAAGTTCCAACTAAATTATTGCCGACAAAAATATCAAGAAATACAACTTTATCAGGGTCTTTTTTATGTCTCGCCCAACCAGAAACATAGTCGATAGTTGCATAATCAAGACAACCTTCAAATTCTGTTTCTCCTAACAAAGTAAGACTGCCAAGTTCCCCTGTTTTCAGAACATTTTGAAATGATGAAACTTCTTCTAATCTTTTCTTAGCTTTAGAAAAATGAGGGTCTATTTCTAAAGCATGACGATAACAACTTATTGCTTCACTTAATGGATTTTTTTTCGTCTTTGCCTCGCCTAAATGAAAATGAAATTTTGCCGAGTTAGGTCTTAATTCTACTGCTTTAGCATAAGCAGTCACTGCCTCATCCCATCGACCTAATCTTGACATTAGTTCCCCAATATGGTAATTAACGTCGGCAGATTTAGGATTAAGTTGTCTAGCTTTCATATAAGCTTTGACCGCCTCATCCCATCTTTCTAGTTGAGCAAGACTTTCTCCCAGGACATGATAAACTGCTGCCGAATTAGGATTAATTTCTTTTGCCAGACCATAACTTACGACCGCCTCTTCCCACCGTTTCAGTCTACTCAAAGTATGACCTAACTGATGGTGAATTTCTGCTGTATTAATACCCAGTTCAATAGCTTGCCGATAACTGACAATAGCATCATCAAATTTTTGTTGCTGTACCAAAGCTAAAGCCAAACTATGATAAACTTTTGGTAACTTGGGGTTAAACTCCAGGGCGCGACGATAATTGACAATAGCCTCATCCCACTGTTTTTGTGAAGCATAAGCTTCCCCTAAATAACTATAAACCTCAGCTAAATTGGGATTAAGTTTAATGGCAAGTTCCAAAGAAGCGATCGCCTCGTCCCACTGTTTAATATTACTCAAAGCTTTGCCCAAGTCCCCGTGAGCTTCAGCTAAGTTAGGATTAAGTTCTATGGCTTGGCGCAGAACTGCCACTGCCCAATCATTCTGCTTTAATTGAATCAAAGCATGACCTAACTGATGATAAACATCTGGAGAGTTAGGTTGAAGCTCAGAAGCCTTGCGGTAAGCAACTACAGCTTCCTCCCATTGTTGGAGTTGAGAGAGAGCATATCCTAAATAATGATAAACCTCTGGGGAGTCCGGCTGGAATTCCGTAACTTTCCGGTAAGCTGCTGCTGCTTCTTCCCACTTTTGCTGTTGAGCCAGAGCATATCCTAAATGGTGATAAACATCTGGGGAGTTAGGCTGAAGTTCGATTGCTTTTGTATAAGCTGAGATAGCTTCATCCCATTTTTGTTGCTGGGTTAGAAGATATCCAAACTGGTGATAGACTACTGCCGTAGGGGCAGTGCCTTTGTGCTCACCCAACAAATCAATTGCCTTCTGATATGCAGCAATAGCTTCATCCCACCGATGCAATTTTGCCAAGATTTCCCCATAATAATGATAAACTGTAGCAAAATTAGGAATTATTTGGCAAGCCTTTAAATAAATTTTGGCAGCTTGATGGAAGTCTCCCAATTTTGTTAAAGCCGTTCCTAATTTTTGGTATCCTTCCCAGAAACCAGGGTCAATTTCAATTGCTTTTCGATAACAGATTATCCCTTCCTCAATCTGACCTTGTTTTTCTAAAGCTACTCCTAAATTTTGATGAGCAATGCTAGAGTCAGGTTCTAGAGAAATAGCTTTTTGGAAATGAGCGATCGCTTCATAAAGTAACCCTTTTTGGACTAAAGCTGCTCCTAAACTAATGTAGAATTCTGAGAAATTAGGATTAATCTTAATGGCTTGGGAATAAGATGTGATAGCTTGTTCCAGATTACCTTGATTAACTAGGATTTTTCCCAAATTATGATGAGACAATGCAGAAGTAGGCTTTAGTTCTATCGCTTTTTGATAGACTGTAGCTGCTTCTCCCCATTTACCTATTTGAACTAGAACATCCCCTAGACTTTGGTAATACAAGGCCAAGTTTGGGTTAAGTTCGATGGCTTTTTGATAGAGAGTAACAGCTTTTTCTAGTTGACCTGCTGCTACAGCTTGTTTGCCTTGTTGGAAGTATTGAGTTATAGTTTCTGAATTTACTGAGGACAAGGATTTCATTTCTCTAATAGTTAAAGATTATGTTTCTGATTCAAAGTCGATTTTTTTTGATCTAGAGACTATTTTCTTTTGATTACTGAATTTATATCTTTGAGCCAAACTTCTAGTAAATCACCCTCTTTTGATGGAAATATTTCATTTTTAATGAGAGTATCGTAGCATTTTCTGAGATTATCTAATATTTCATTTTTTCCAGTTTTTAGTTTAACCAAAGAAAAGTCACTTGGTGTTTTTGTATCACCAATAATTATGAAATTCCAGTGGTATAACTGACAGCCTACTGCCAATTCTCTTAAAGCTTTATTGGGTGATGAAATTGTTGTGACAACTAATATTGTTTTAGATTGCATCTATATTTTTATGTAGGTAGGCAGAAATAAATATACAGCGGATTCCACCTTGGTGAGGTACACCCCGAAGCGAGCAAGATGCTCGCACTAGGAACATTTAATTTTTAATACCTGTACTTCATATACCTGGAATTTGCTGTAATTTTTATGTAGGTAGACATAAATAAATATAATATGCTGCATCCAAGGCGAAAAAAGTTGGCAGAGTATACCTAGTAAAGTAATTAGGATTGCTTCGTCGTTCCTCCTCGCAATGACATTTTACACTTAATTAAACCCACCTGCTTATTTATTCAAAGTTGGCTAGCAACCATCATAATATCTTCTACTTATTTTTAGTTTTTGTCTTTAGCCATTAGTTTTTCCTTTTCAACTTTTTTGAGAATCTTAAATATTCTTTGATATATAGTTTGCCAATTAATTTCATAATTTCCATAGGCTCCTTTCTGTAGTTCTTTAATATCTTGATATCTCAAAAAAGAGGGAACTATAGCATTTTCTTTCACACGCGACCAAAAGTTTTGTTGTTTAAGATGACCTTGATTAGCATAAGCTACACCAGGTTTATCACTTAACCATGATGTAATTACTAATCCCGAACCAAGCACACAAATATAAGCATAAATTTGGTGTGCCCAAACTATACTTTCATGTAAAGGACAACCCAATGTATTATATATTTTTATATCTTGTTTTAGCAGTTTAAAAATATTTTCTACTATTTCATTACAATCAATCCAGCCATCAAAAACCACCCCGATAGTGGGAAAATCTTCACTTAATTTATTGATGATATTTGCATATCCTTTCTCTTGTGATATCCAACTTTTATTGTGCGCCCGAATGTTTACCCAGAGTAGAGGGAAACACTCTTGATTATTTTCTCTATTTGGCAAGACTTCTTTGAAGTTTTCACTGCATTTATGCCAAGCAACATCATATATTCTAGCAACATATTCTTGAGTAATAAAATGTTCCGCCATCCTCAAACATAAACAGTTATTTTTCAATAATAACTGGAACTTTTTGATTTCTGACAAATCTCGCAGAATTAACTGTTTTTTATTTTTGAGTTCGGGAAAAATTTCTGTCACTTCTAAGTGTTGAGAGTTTCCTATTGCTAAACAATCTATCCGGTCTAACAAAAGATTTTTGTATAAATAATATATTCCATTAAGTTCTTGCCAAAAAAAGTGTCCTAGATTGGGTCGGAAACCAACAATTGATGTTAACAATCTTGGCTGTTGGGAATGAATATATTGTTTAACTTCTCTAAAATAAGTAACAAAATAAGCCTTCAAGGCATTATAATTACCCTGAGTTTGTTTAATAGTATGGGGAGCTTTATTTGATAATATTATAGCTATCTCAAATTTAGGAATATACAAAGATATTTTCCAGCCACCAAAACTACCTGCTAATATATAAAATACTTCTGCACCCACGAAACGATAAATAATTGTGAGGTCTTGAAGATAAAAAGATTCATTAGACCTGATTAGATTACCAGTGATTGGATCTACAGCATACATATATTGGAATTCTACTATGGTCTGGCTAAATTCTACTCCACTATTTAGACGGTGATCTGGAGTAGATAGTTTTCTATGGGGATAATGCTGTATTCTTTTGAGAGGATTAACTGGTAATTCTTGATCAAAATAATTGATATAAATATTTTCTAGCTCATTATTTTCTAGAGCAATGATTTGTAGATACTCTAAAGATATTCCCAATGTTTGAAGATGCTCTTGCTCTGATTCTGTGAGTTTTTTGATATTAAATATTACAATTTTATGTTTAGCAAAATAATTTTTAATTTTATCTGCTTCTGTTTCCAAATTCTCAGAATTTATATTCTCTATATCTAAATCTAATTCTTTGGTATTTTTTTGATTAAACCAATTCCAGATTTTATCGTAGATTGAATCGGGAGAATTATTATTAATTTTTTGCTTTGGTAATAAGTAATACTGTGGTTTAGGCCATTCCTTAAACAAACTAACTGCTTCTGGAATTAAGCCTACTTCTGACAAACTAATACTTAACCAATAATACCACCATAAATTCTGCAAATTTTTCTGGAAAACTCGATGATAACAATCAATAACCTGTTTGATTTTTCCATTTTTCACCAAAGACACTCCTAACAAGAGGTATTTGGAAATTTGACTCTCTTTGCTAGACTTTTTATCTAAAAATAAAACTTTTTCATAGCATAAAAGTGTTGCCTCCCAATCTTGTTTTTCCATCCACAACATCCCTAGTTCATAATAGTCTGAATTTTGAGGCTGAAGTTCAGTAACTTTCTGATAAGCCTGAATTGCTTCTGTTAAATTTCCAGTTTGTTTGTGGTCTTTTGCACAACTACGGTAATCTTCTATTAGACTTTGCTTCTGCTGTGACAGTAAAGATTTAAGTTTAGCGAAAAATTGAGATTTTGTAGGTAAAATTTCTAACCCTTTTTGGTAAATATCTAAAGCTTCAGCAAACCTCCCTGTTTCTCGTAATATTTCTCCCCATAAATAGTAAGCATCACCGTTAGTTGGATTTAATTCAATTACCTTTGAGTAGCAGGCGATCGCTTCTTCCTTCTTGCCTTGCTTTGATAAAACTTTACCTAAATTATGATAAAACCCAGAATTATTTGGCTGTAATTCAATCGCACTTTTGTAGGCATCAACTGCTTCTGACCATTGCTTTTGTTCAGATAAAGCCAACCCCAAATTGTTGTAAAAAAAACCATTTTGAGAATTAAACTCTATAGTCTTACGGTAAGCATTAATTGCTCCATCCCAATTTTTTAATTTCATCCAAGCCACACCTAATTTTTGGTAAGACCACAGAGAATTAGGATTGATTTCTATAGCGCTCTGAAAAGAAACAACAGCTTCCGAAAAGTCACGTTTTTCTAGTAAAACTTTCCCTATTTTTTGATAAGCTATCCATGTATTAGGTTGGAGCTTTACAGCTTTTTGATAATAGCTAATTGCTTCATCCAAACTACCCTGACTTGCCAAAGCATCTCCTAATAAATGATAAGCTCTAAATAAATTAGGATTTAACTCAATTGCTCGCCTATAACAAGCGATCGCTTCACTCAACTTCTGATGGTCAAAAAGAGCTTTACCTAGACTTAAACATTCTGATGCTGTTGCCGACTTTGGCTCTAGAGTTAATACTTGATAAGAACACTCAGCAGCTAACTTTAGTTTACCTAGCAACTGCCAAATTTTTGCTAAGTTTCGGTAAAATCCAGCAATGTTTGGTTTGAGGGCGATCGCTTTTTGATAAGAGGCTATAGCCAGCTGCCACTGCTTTTGCATAGCATATAGACTACCCATATTAGCATGGACTTCTGCCCAATCAGGTTGAGCAGCAAGGGCTTTTTTGTACCAACCCATAGCTTCTTCTACTTGGCCCATAGCAAGGCTAATGTTTCCTTGTATTTTGTGCCCAGGGGCAAAGTCTGGTAGTGCTGCTAAGACTTTTTGACAAGCTGCCTGGGCTTTATCTAATTTTCCTTTGGCCAAATAGGTTTCTGCCTGTTGGAGATTTTCAACTGCTATCGTTTTTGGATTTAACTGGGAGTGCATATTTGTATTTAATTTAGGATACTATAGGTAGCTATATTTTATTATTTCGGCCTAGATCAAATTTGATTTTGAGGTTCTCATTTATAAATGACTATAGGAATTTGTAGTTCAATTGGCTAGGAAGAGGCAACAATAATTTCAAAAATATTATCGTAAGCATTCAGCCGTCAGCTATTAGCTATAGCACTACGCAAATAGGGCGCGGACATTTATAAATGCTCAAATTCAGTTAGGAATTACTTCTGACTTCTGACTTGCGCATAGCGCTATATCAGTTATTGATGAGAGGAGGAGGTAAAAACAATTGAGAAATTGAGAGAGAATAAAAAGTTACTGCCAAACTACCCTCCCTTAACCCTAGCAGTAATTATTCATGGCTTTGTTGCTGATAGCTGACTGCTAAGAGCTGAATGCTTAAATATTATCAATTTTTTCTGCCACTGTATATCAAATATAAATTATTGAATTAAAGACAATATCTAAAAATATAGAGAGGTTTCATAATATCAAGATGACTTTACCTAATTTTATCATTATAGGCGCTCAAAAGTGTGGTACAACTTCCTTGTATAACTATATGATTGAGCATCCACAAATTTTACCTGCAGCAATGAAAGAATTGCATTTTTTTAATTGGTTTTCTAAACCAGTAAACAACAAAAAAGCAGAAGGAGTAGATTGGTATTTATCTCATTTTCCCACAATTCCTAATGGAAAAAATCTCATTACTGGGGAAGCTACGCCAGATTATTTAGTAGATCCATATACTCCCCAGAGAATGTTTAATTTGTTACCAGATGTTAAACTAATTGTGCTTCTCAGAAATCCTGTAGATAGAGCGGTATCTCATTATCATCATAATCGAGGAATTAGTAAAAAACGAGAACCTTTACCTTTCAGACAAGCAATTGAAAAAGAACCAGAAAGATTGAATCTAGAAAAAGAAAAACTCATCTCTGATGAAAATTATAGAAGTTTATTTCATAGAAACTACAGCTATTTAGAAAGAGGGATTTACATTGAACAATTAGAAAAATGGATGAGTATTTTTCCTAGAGAACAGTTCTTAATTCTCAAAAGCGAAGATTTTTATGATAACCCAAATGTTATACTAACACAGGTATTTAATTTTTTAGGCTTACCTAATCATCAAGTAATAAATAACAGGAAATACAATGAACGATCTTATCAGCCAATAGATCAAAAAATGCGCTCTAGTCTTGGCAAATATTTTCAACCTTATAATCAAAGGCTAGAAGAATATTTGGGTATAAAGTTTAATTGGGATATGAGTGCTGACCAAGAACAAAATCAAGCACATAATTTACAACAAAAGGAACAGATATTAATGTCTGAATTCAAAGAGAAATTAGATAACTATCAGTCTCAGCTAGAGAAAATACATTCACAGCTAGACTCAAAACCATTTTCCTCATCTAATGGAGAAATAAATATGAAATTTAGCAATGATGACTTAGTGGCAAAAAAACCAAAGTCGAAAAGAACTGTTCCAGTTTTAACTAAAGATGCGGTTAATTTTTTAGAGAACTTTTTGCGGCAAAAACCGAACGCTAAAGTATTGGAATTTGGCAGTGGTATTTCCACAGTTTGGTTATCAAAGCTAACTAAAAAACTCGTTTCTATTGAGCATGATATAGAGTGGTATAAAAAAGTTACAAATTATCTCCAAGCTGATAATAGTTGTAATCCAGTGGACTTTAGACTACTTGCTAGACCATATCATACAGTTTGCCAAGAATTTAAGAGTGAATTTTTCGACTTGATTATAGTAGACGGTCGCGATCGAGCAGAATGTCTTGAAGCATCAATGACAGTTTTAAAAAAAGGTGGAATATTGATGGTAGATGATGCACAAAGAGAGAGGTACAAACCAGCATATAATTTGTTAAGAGATTGGCAATTGACCAAAACTGTTAGTAAGACTAAGATTCAAAAAGCTACCTATTGGTGGCAAAAACCAGATTCTGATCAACATGAAAAACAATTACCTGAAGTAAAACCACAAGCAAAAATAGAAATTATAGATATTAGCTTTGCCAAAATTGATTCCCAAAATCTACTGAAATACCATATAGATAGACCAAAAAAAGGAGATAAAATTGATTCTGACAATAATCAGATTGAAATTATTGGTTGGATTTTGGGGAAAAGCTCTCAAGCAGTAGCGGTAGAAGTTCTCAGCAATGGTAAATTACTTCAAAAAGTATCTATTAATAAAAAACGTCCTGGTGTGGCAAAGGCTTATCCCCAAATTCCCCTGGCAAAAACAAGTGGTTTTGTCGCAGATATAGGATTAATTGGTTTACCAAAAGAATCAGAATTAACATTACAAGCCATACTAAAAGATAAAAGCCGTGTACCTCTTGGCTCCATAAAATTACATATTAAACCTGACAAATCAATAGGCGTAATTTATATTGCTACTGGAGAAAAATATATTCGTGAAGCCTGTCAATCAGTAGCTAGTTTGAAAGCTCAAATGCCTCAGATGCCTGTCACAATTTTTGCCGATGAAGATATCAAAAATTCTAACTTTGAGCAAGTAGTAGTTATAGAAAAACCTCATTACAATCATGTAGATAAAGTTCAATATATGTATGCATCACCTTATGATTACACATTATTTATTGATACAGATACCTATATTTCTGCTGACTTTTCAGAGATATTTGCACTCTTAGATAAATTTGACATTGGAGTAGCTCATGCTCCCTTGAATATGAAGGGCTTTCAGAATGGTGTACCTGAAAGTTTTCAACAGTTCAACTCAGGGGTAATCTTATATAAAAAATCTCCTCAAGTAGAACAATTTTTTGCCAATTGGTTAGAATGGTATAATCCACCTAATTTCGATCAGCCTACTTTTAGAGAAGCTTTATATAAGAGTCAACTCAGAATAGCAACTCTAGCCCCAGAATATAATTGCAGGTTTCCTTTTCTCGGAGCTGTTTTTGGAACTGTCAAAATTCTACATGGAAGGCATAAAAATTTACCATTAGTAGCTAAAAAAATAAATTCCAAAAAAGGTTTAAGAGTTATCAATCCTAAAGGATTTAAACATCTGTGATAGATTACCTGAACATTCATCAGTCAGAACCCTGAGTTCTATTTGTTGTTGCCCAAAACGAGTGTCTCGGAGGATAAATATAAAAGTTTTGGTATGCTTGCCAATAGCTGGAAATAGACAATTTATTTCATAAGCTTAGGAAGATGTTGGCTGCGACTAAGTTTGCTCATATAATTTGAGGATTTGTCCACTTGCTCGTGTTCTTTGTCGCCAAAAAATTAACGTAGTTGTAGCATTAGTCTGTAACTTAGGAGATATTTCTATGAATCAAGCCAGAGAAAAAGCCACTTTAAGTGTGTGTGCAATTATGAAAAATGAAGGACCGTATTTGGTCGAGTGGTTAGAATTTCATAAGTTAGTTGGTGTTGAAAGGTTTTATTTATACAACAACAATAGTAATGATAATACTCTTGATATTGTGCGTCCGTATAGAGAAAATAATGAAGTAGTTATGGAAAATTGGCCAGTGCAAAATGGTCAACAAATGAAAGCATATAATCATTTTTTTAAAAAGTATAAAAATGAATCAAAATGGATAGCATTTATAGATTTAGATGAATTTTTATTTCCCACAGAAAAAAATGATTTAAGAGAAATATTAGAAGAGTTCTCAGATGTTCCGGCTGTAGGGATTAATTGGTTGATTTTTGGCACATCAGGACATCAGGAAAAACCGGAAGGGTTGCAAATAGAAAATTTTACTAAACGAGCTAAAGAAGATTTTAAGGCTAATCTAAATTTTAAATGTATTGTTCAGAGTGAATTTACGATTAAATGTACGACTCCTCATCATTTTGTTTATGTTAATGATGGAGCAGCAGTTAGCGAAAATCATGAAAAATTATCAGAGAACATTTCTTCTAAACATTCAGTGAAAAAAGTGAGAATTAATCATTACTTTACTCGCTCTATGGAAGAAGCTTTAAATAAGATAAAAAGGGGTAGAGCAACTGTCAATAAAAAAAGAAAACTAGGAGAAATAAAATACCATGACCGTAATGATGTAGAGGATTTAACTATTCAACGTTTTATCCCTAAATTAAAAGCAGCATTAAAAACAACAGAAGTCACAAATATCGACTCAAATACTACTGAGAATTATGATGAAATTATTGGCAAATCTTTAGAGGGAAATCAGTTAATAGAAGAGGTGGAAAGCGATTACCTTAACAAAAAAGGAGAAAAGTGCAAATTAAGTATATGTGCAATTATGAAGGATGAAGGTCTATATCTAGAAGAATGGCTAGAATTTCATAAATTAGTTGGTGTAGAAAAATTCTACTTATACGATAACAATAGCACAGATAATACTCAGGATATTTTGCAATTCTATATTCAAAATAGTGAAGTTATTTATTATAATTGGCCGGATAGACCAGGGCAAATTTCTGCTTATACCCATTGCTTAAATAATCACAAATATGACTCAGAATGGATAGCATTTATAGACTTAGATGAATTTTTATTTCCCACAGTAGCAGATAAGATAACAGACATAATAGATGAATTTTCTGACGTTTCAGCCCTAGGAGTTAATTGGCTAAACTTTGGTACTTCAGGATATGAAAAAAAGCCAGAAGGATTACAAATAGAAAACTTTATTAAACGTGCTAAGACAAGTTTCGGTCCGAATAAACATATCAAATGTATTATACAACCAGAAAAAACAGTTCGCCCGCTGAATCCTCATCAATTTGTATTTTCCCAAGGTAAAGTAGTCACAGAAAATAAACGACCAATTAACAGACCTTGGTCATCAACACATTCCATCAAAAAAATAAGAATAAATCATTATACTACTCGCTCAAAAGAAGAAAGTATGAAAAAAATGATGCGAGGTAAGGCAAATAAAAACGAACGGAGACGATGGTCGCATTTTGAATCGAAAGATGTGATATTTAATGAAGTAGAAGATTTAACTATTCACAGATATATTCCTCAACTCAAGAAATCATTAGCAGCAGTTGCCAAGGAGAAAAGCAAGGTAAAATATTCCTTAGAAAAATCCAACTCATTACTAACTATTGGAAATTTAGGTAAAGTAGTGATTGAGAATGAATACCTAAAATTAACAGGTTGGATAGTTTCTCTAAATCTGATTCCTATCAGCAGCTTTAAAGTTTTGATTGGAGGTGAAGAATATAGAGACTTTAAACAAACTCTAGGAATGGCAAGTCCGAGAATAAAAAAAGCCCACCCTAGATTAAAAGGGTCAGGAAAAGCGAGATTTTATCTGGAAATACCTCTTAATAAAACACATATAAAAAACTATCAAAACCTCCTAATTGTTTTAACTCCTATTGCGGAAAATTATGAAGGTTGCATTTTGGTTAATGTCTTTAATCCTTCTTTTATGCTTCCTAGCAAAGAATACATAGATCGAGTTAATAGAAATAGTTCTTTTAATTTTCGGTCTAATGCTTTCAAGTGGTTAGGATATTTAATTCAAAGAACAGGTATCAAACCTAGAGATAGTATTCTTGATATAGGCTGTGGAATAGGTGAAATTGCCTATGGTTTGTCTTATTACTTAACACCTAGAGCGCGTTATGAAGGTATTGAATTTTCAGAAAAAGTAATTGATTGGGCAAAGCAAGAAATTACTTCTAGAAAGCCTAGCTTTAACTTTCAATGGCACGATATTTATCATCCTCTTTGTAATACTAAGGGAACTATGCCTATGACAGAATTTATATTGCCCTATCCAGAAGCAAGTTTTGATGTGATTTGTATTAGTAATCTTTTTTATCATTTGTCTAGTATTGATATGCGTCATTATTTCTATCAAATTCAGCGAGTTTTAAAAGTAGGAGGAAAGTGTTTATTTGCCTGTTTTTTAATTAACTATGAAACTGAAACATTAATTGCTGATGATAAAAGTTCTCAGCCTTTAGTTCATGAAATAGAAGGTGGTTTATGTTTAGATCCAGAACTGCCAGAAAAGACTGTAGGTTTTCAAGAATCCCTACTAATTGATTGGATAAAAGAAAGTGGCTTAACTATTGTAGGCAAATATTATGGTTCATGGTGTGGGCGCAAATCTTTTACTTATCAAGATTTGCTAATTGTAGAAAAAAAAACTGAACTTAACTCAAAGTTATCTAACTACCAGGTAATCTTAGAAAAATACAAGTCTAAATTAGAAAAAATTCAGGTTCAAATTGATGCTTCAAAATCTCAAATTAACCAGAATTAATGTAAGCATTCAGCGGTCAGCTATCAGCTAGCCTCCTGCGGAGGAACTTCATTAACAGCTTTATTACTATTAAGGGAGGAAAAAGTAATTGAGAGATTTCCAAGAATTAAAAGTATGTGTAAAATTATATTAGATATCTCCAGAAAAGAGGGAGTAGGGAGTAGGGGAAAAGAATTAATGATTTATGTGGGATAATTGATTTGATTTTTTATTATTGGAGATGTCTATTAGTCAACCTTAATAGTCTATCGAACCACATAGTTCATTAAAAAGCTGTTTGCGTAGCATTCCGCAGGATGAGCTGACTGGTAATAGCTGAATGCTTACGAATTAAGCACAATATTATTGTAAAAATTTAATCGAAAAATGAGCGAGATAAATCAACCTCACCGACCAGAAGAAGTAAACGCAAAAGTTATTTCAATTCATGTACCAAAAACTGCTGGTACAACATTTAAAAAAGTTTTGAGACAAGTATATCATCCAGAAGAGATTTTCTTTGACTATCCACATCGAGGTGATTTACGCCATAAAATGTTAACTAATCCCAAGCCTGGAGTCAAAATAATTCATGGTCATTTTCCTGGCCATAAATATGATAATAAATTTCCAGAGTATAGAAAAATTATTTGGCTAAGAGACCCGATAAAACGGTTGATTTCTCTTTACTTTTTTTGGAAAACTTGGCAAATATTAGTAGAAAGTGATACAGAAAATTTAGCACCTGTCAAAGAATCAAATTTTACATTTAGAGAATTTGCTGAAAAGCCGGAGATGCAAAATCTAATCAAATCAAAATTTGTGCAAGAACAGAAATTAACAGATTTTTATTTTGTCGGGATTCAACAATTTTTTAGTGAGGATTTATATGAACTCAAAGCAATGCTAAATTGGCCAGAGTATGAATTAGAAACTCAAAATACTAATCCCTATCCAGAATATAAGTTATTACTAGAAGAAGTATTATCTAATCAAGAAATAGTCAATAAAATATCGACGATAAATCAGGAAGATATAGAACTTTATCAAGAGGCTTTAAGTTTACGGCAGAAGCGGAGAAAAATATCCCAGATACAATACTATACTCAAGACTATTCTAGTAAACAAAAAATTATCGGCAAAAAACGAAAAATTAATCCTTTGCTTACTTGGGGTTCTATAGATAAAGTAATAATTAAAAATCAAGTTTTACGCTTATCTGGTTGGGTTGCTTCCCTAGATGCTGGTATATTAGAAGGGTTTAAAGTTTCTATTGGGAATCAAGAGTTTAGTTTCTTTGAAAAAACTATTAATATACCTAGTCCAGATGTAGAGAAAGTTCACCCTAGTTTATGTGGTTCTGGTAATGCTAGATTCCGTATTAAAGTGCTTTTAAATCAACAACAAATTAATCAATTAAAACATTCATTAATTGCTTTAATTCCTCAGTTTCAAGGTAGTGAAGGTATTGTCATATTGAAAGTATTAGCACCACTTTTACCACTGCCTGACGAGAAATTTATAGAAATAATTGGAGAAGATGACAGTAGTCAATTTATTCGTACTTCCTTCAAATTATTAGGAGATTTAATTCAGAGATTAGGTTTGCAGCCAACAGACCATATTCTTGATGTTGGTTGTAATATTGGTACAGTTGCTTATGGCTTAGTTCATTACCTACAACCTTCTGGTCGTTATGAAGGTTTTGATGTAGTAGAAAACTTTATTGCCTCGGCAAAAAAAGAAATTACTAATCGCAAAGCTAACTTTAATTTTAACTGGCATAATATTTATCATCCTCTCTACAATCCTACTGGAGAAATATCTGCAACTAATTTTATTTTTCCTTATCCTGATGCTAGTTTTAATTGTGTTTGTATTTCTCACTTATTTACTCATTTACAAAGTGATGAAGTTCGTCATTATTTGGATGAAATATATCGAGTTTTGCAATCTGGAGGGAGATGTTTATTAATCTGCTTTTTAGTCAATTCAGAATCAGAAGAGTTGATTACTAAAGGTAAAAGTAGGGGCTTGGTAACCAAGCCCCTACAGCTTATTTATGAAATAGAGGATGATTTTAATATAGATATTAATTTGCCAGAGAAAGGGATTGGGTTTAGTGAGAATATACTATTAAAATGGATAGAAGAACGAGGTTTTAAGATTCTAGAAAAATCTTATGGTTATTGGTGTGGTCGGACTTCATCTATTAAAGAAGATTTGTTAGTTTTGGAAAAAAGTATTTAACAGGTAATAGGGAATAAAGGGCAAGTCAAAAGTTAAAAGTAAGTTTGATTAATTCATTTTCTCAAGCGCACGCCGGATGTAGATGGATAGTAAAATTTTCTGACT
>NZ_JBNHEP010000060.1:0-13175 GCF_050015995.1 Dapis brunnea BLCC-M229
AGGTATGGAGGGAGGAAGAAGTCAAGACAACTATTTGTCAGTTAAAAATCTAGGAATATATGTACCTTTCCACCTCTGGTATCTACCAAATTTCAATCTCTTGAAGTACTAGCGTTTTTAGATTTTAGTCACTACGCATCTGTGTTAATACTTATTTTACAAACAGTCTCTCACCAGTCCTAGTTTCTAATTTGATGAGAGTATGTATCAGAGAATTTTTTGTATTAATACTGAGCAAGATTTCCTTGGGTATCAGTTACTGACAGTCTTTCTGCTACCCATTGTCTGAGTCGAACTTATCTTGACTATTACGCTACTCTTGAGATAAAGAAAACATTAAAATTATTATGCTTTTTGTATACCTTAAAATAAAAAAAATGTCAAGTTTTTTGGCTAACAAATCTTTATATAATAAACAATTTAGAGAACAAAGCCAGTCAGGTATGTAACAAAAATTAAACATTTAGTCTCTTCATGGAAAGTTCATAAATTTCTTAGTAATCTTTACCGATTCTTCATAAAAAATAGGAAATAGGGGAGTATATTATCAGATATAAAACTAATCAAAAATCTCACAAACACCCGTACAGTTATGGATTAGTTATAGTAACTAAAGTATAAATTAGAACATTATTTAACAGTCATTGCTGTAGATTACTCACGTTTTTCTTGTGTTTACTCTTGATTGATTCTGTTTTGAATTTTGCTTCAATTACTATATATAGTTTGTTTGATGAGTTTTAGAGTTAATTAGTTATTTTTTTGAAAAAATTGCTATAAACGCTAATAATTTAGGCGAAAGATAAATAATTCACAAACTACTTAGTCACCATGTAAATACAAAGACTGAGTGGGAATATTTAAAAAACTTTAGTTGAGGTGCAGAATTAAATATGAATAGGGTTGATTTCACAGTTGCTATCCATACCTATAATGGGGAAACTCGTTTACCAGACGTACTGGATAGATTAAAATCACAAATAAACACTGAGAACTTCTCATGGGAAGTAATCGTAGTTGATAACAACAGTACAGATATGACTGCTAAAGTAGTAGAAAATTATCAAGCTGAATGGTCTAAAGTTATTCCACTTAAATATGTTTTTGCACCAAAAAAAGGTGTAAAATTTGCCAGAGAAAGAGCAGTAGAAAAAGCCAGAGGAGAACTTATTGGTTTTCTAAATAATGATAATTTACCTGATTCTGAATGGGTTTCTCAAGCTTATTATTTTTCCAAAAATAATCCTCAAGTTGGTGCTTTTGGCAGTCAAATACATGGAGACTTTTTTGAACAAAATTCCGAGTCAAAACTTCCAGAGAACTTGAAAGAAATAGCTTGTTTTTTAGCAATTGTAGAACGAGGAAATCAACCACATCTATACGACTCGAAACATAAGATATTACCTCCTAGTGCTGGAGTAGTAGTTCGTAAACAAGTCTGGCAACAAGCAGTTCCGAAGACGTTATGCTTAAATCACACAGACAAAGTAACAGAATTAGCTAGTGAAAATTTAGAAGTGCTGAGAAATATTCAGCAAGCAGGCTGGGAAATTTGGTATAACCCAGCCATGGTGGTTTATCATAAAATTGCTAATTCTCAACTAAAAAGAGATTACCTACTAAACCTAATGCGCTGTGTAGGTTTAAGCAGACATGGCCTGAGAAAGATGACTCTCCAAAGTTGGCAGAAATCTTTGGCTTTTCCAGGTTACATCGGTAATGACTTTCGGAGATTGACCCTTCACTCAATTAAAAATGGTGAATCAATAAAAGTTGATGTTCTTGCTCATTACCAGACAGAATTTTTCTGGAAAACTATCAAAAGTCCTTTATTATTCTGGTACAAACAAAAAAAGGCCAAAACAAAAGCACCGAATTATCAATCACTCCCTCAAGATGAATATTGTTTAGAACAAATTGCGACAGCTTTTGAAGAGAAAAGCTTCATTCTTCATGCCCAAAATATATTGTCTATTGGTGACGAAGATTTCCACGGCAAACATTTAGAAATTCTGCTGCGACTTCAGGATAAAACAGGAAATATAATGTTGCCTGGAGAGTTTATACCTACTGCAGAACGTTATAATTTAATGCGAACTATCGATCAATGGGTAATTGTGAATTTATTTACTCAACTTTCTCAGGCAGCTCAAAGCAATAGTAATTGTGTATATGAAATTAATCTCAGTGCTGCTAGTGTTAATGATGAAAAGTTTATCAAATTCTTGCATCAGCAGTTTGATATCTATGAAATTTCTCCAGAGACAATTAGTTTAGGAATCAGTGAAAGTATTGTTATTGCTAATATGAAGCAAGTGGCAAAGCTAATTAGTGTTTTCAAAGAAATTGGTTGTAAATTTACCTTAGACCATGTTGGTCGTGCCAACTTAATGCCTGATTATCTCAAACAACTACCTATAGATTATCTGAAAATTGATGGTAGATTAGTCAAGGGACTTACTAATAATCAGGAAAATATCAGGGGGATAGAACAAATCCATAATCTAGGTTCTAAGCTTGGTTTCAAGACGATTGCAGAAGCTGTGGAAAATATGAGAATAATTGAGTTTATTAAGAGCTTAGGAATAAATTATGCTCAAGGTTATGGTATAGATTATCCCCAACCATTGATATTGAATGGAAATAAAATAAAAATGGAGAATTCTAACTTAAATACATTCAATTCTCAGATTATACAACCAGTAGCTGCCTAATTTTTCTGAGTTCAAAAAGCTTTTGTTAAAACTGAATTTAACATTAGACTAAAAATAAATTTTTGGTTAGAAAAATATTATATTATATCTCCTCCAATATTTGTGATTGTCAGTAACTGTAAGACAATCTCTTAAATTTTTGAGATTACTTCCTTTGACTGGCAATGACATGGTAGTAAGTGCTACTATTTTTGAAGTATTGAGCTATTAGTTGTTAGCCATAATACCAAGAGTAAAAAAAAGAATGTTACAAAACTCTGGTTATAGAGAATAGGGAAGAGGAAAGAGTGATTAGTAGCAATAATTTATCAAGGAGTTTGAGAAATTATTACTACATTTATTTTTTTTAGTAGTTACAGGAAACCTAACTTTTGTTTCGAGGAGATAAGAGTTTTTTCCACTCTCCTACTCTCAAACTGTAACTATAGCAATACTATTTTATTTGTGTATAAAAATCTTACCGCTTTTAGGGAACAGCGGTGCGACCCCACGTCGGCGACAGATGCAAGGGAACGCGCACCAAGAGAGGGAACACTTAACTGGGAACAGGTGAGAGTTTCGGTTTTTTTATCTACTTTTTGATTACCCGCAACCTATGGGCGGATTGCTATCTATTTTTTTAATAGAGTATTATATCATATTTGGTTAAATACTGATAAATAATTAGGTAGGAGTCAGGAGTCATAATTCAGGAGGGAAGAAAAGAGAAAAGTAAAGGTAATTCAATTATTTATCCATGCTTTGTCAATTCTTAAATTTTATTTATAACTGATTATCTGCAATTCGTAGCTCCCTTGGAAGGGGCACATAATATCATACCAATTATCAAAAACTTTGCTATATTTGAATTGGCTATTTCTAAATACTATTTGTTGAAGTGAGGTAATTGTTTGATAAATTTTGTTATTTTGATGGTTATTTTTTGCGTAAGTATTTAGCTATTAACTGTTAGGTATTAACTTATTCTTTTTGAAGGAAGAATCAGAGTTGAAAGATTGAGCGAAAATTAAAAGTTACTCTCAAAGCATCTTTTACTAATCTTCCTCATTAATCAGGGTTTGCTAAAAAAGTCTTATGAGTGAGGGTAGAACTCAGAACTAAGAACTCAGGAAAAATAGGAATTATAGAGGAGGTAGTCGCAAGAATTGCCCCTTGATTTTTCTGCCCTTGTCTGCTAAAAATGCTAACATGCATGAATTTTTTTGACCGAAAAGCTGACACTTTTTTCACATAATAAGGGCTTTAGCCTTTATCTGTAAATGCTTTGAGAGTTAATTAGCAAGCCCTAATTACTTAGTACAGGATTATTACCACCGAAAAGCTGAATGCGAGCCCATTTCACAGGAAAGGCTAATACCTGAATGTTTACATTTTTGCCAGATTATAAGCTTAGGATTAATTTTGATAAATGGTATTATTATACTAAATTCAAAAAAGGTTGTTACAGTAAAAAAGGAAGTAGGGAATAGGGAAAAACCTTGCTCTTTATTTAATTTTCCTATATAGTCAAATCCAGGTTTACCTGATTTTTTGAAACTGGTATTAGTTAAATGAAGCTTGAGGATTATTGAGAGAGTAACCCAGAATTAAAAATATAGATAATACGAATTATCAAAAACTTTGCTATACTTGAATTTTATCTTTATAAATACTATTTATTAACGCGATCTAAGTGTTTAATAATATTTGTAATTTTGATGGTTATTTTTGCACTTGCAAAATGTAGCATTACTTTTGATAAATCCTATAAAATCATATATAGCAATCAGGAATAATTTTGATAGATATTTAAGAACAATTAAGAACAATCAAAATCCTTTTATATTCTGACTCCTAACTCCTAATTACCACTAAAATCTTACAACTGAAATATGATTACTATATATTTGCTGACCTTATTTATTACTAGACCAGTGCTACACTTTTCAAGGAATAATTGTCTGGAATGAGTTACCAACTTGTCATATATTCTCAAATATTGCTTTAGAAAATCCAACATTATGAACAGTATCAATCATTTTAATGTAGTAGTAATTGGAGCTGGTCCTGCAGGCTGTCAATGCGCTAGAACTTTAGCAAAATTAGGATACAAAATTTTACTGGTTGAACAACATAAAACATTTCAAAAAAATGACTTTTCTAGTGCAGCAACTCCCCAAGAAACTCTTGATAAATTTAACTTGCCAGAAACAGTAGTCGGTAGTTATTGGCAAAAAATTAGTATTGTTACAACTAACATTAATCATACCTGGGCATCACCCAAAACTTTAGGAGCAGTTTTAAATTTTGCCAAACTTAGAGAATTTTTAGCAGGAGAAGTGAAAAATTATGGTAGTCAAGTTTGGATGGGTTGTCGTTATACTGAACATTTTCAAGAAAATGGTAAAACTATTGTAGAAATGAGGCGTTTTGGTGGTGATAAATTAACTGTTACTACAGAAGTTTTAGTTGATGCAACCGGACCTGCAAGAGCAGTTATGTATGATAAAAAAAATAGCAAACCTCAGTTCTTAACAGCAGCAGGAATTGAATATTTAATCGAAGTTGAAGGAAGAGAATATGATAAATATGCTAATGATTTAATTTTTTTCTTAGGTCATAAATGGATGCCGAAAGGTTATTCTTGGATATTTCCAATGGAATCAGCACAGCAAAGATTAAAAATTGGTGTAGCAAGGTTTAATTTAGAACATAAACAAATAGTAGAAACAAAATCAATGAGGTGGTATCTAGAACTCTTAATTCAAGATTATATGAAACTTGAAAAATATAAATTAATAGATACCCATGGTTCAACTGTTAAATATTATGTAGGATTAAAAGATATTTATTGTCAAGATAATATTATTGCTATTGGTGATGCAGTATCTACTATTAATATGTTGGGTGGGGAAGGTATTAGACATGGTATGGAAAATGCAGAGATAGCTAGTAAATATATTAAAAAATATCTAGATAAACACTTATTTAGTTTTCGTCCATATCAAAGAGAAATGCAGATACGATATGCTCTTAAATGGAATCTTTCTGAACAAATGGGTCGTAGAAGATATATGCAGGATAGTGATGAGTTGATTGATAAAGGAGTGAAATATTTAAAATCTTTGACAATGGAAGATATGATGAATATTTTATTTGAATACAATTTTCAAAAGTTGTATAAAGGATTGGGGAAATATTTACAACGCAAACTCAAATTAGGATGGCAACAAATTAACAATTTTTTTATGGCTAAATTCAGCTAAGTTTAGTAAATTTAGTTTAAGTATTCAGGTATTAGCACTCAACTTTGTGGCTCTTTTCTAGGAGATGCTCCATCAACAGCTTTTTAATTAATAAGTCATACCAATTTGCTAAAGATTTGGTATTAATAGTTGGGCTGCGAGTTAGGGGTCAGCAAAAATAGAATCTAACAATTTTTTCTGGTTAGTCTCTATTGTTAATCAAGGAGACATTAAAATAAAATTCTTTTCACTCAATATTATTTGTAACATTCTTTTTTCATGCTTGGTATAAAGTTAGATAATGTGCTTTGACAGTAACTTTTAATTCTCACTAAATATTTCAATTCTGATTGATACTTCAAAGAAAATAAATGAATAACTAGGAACTACTAGCTCAAAGCTAAATGCTGAGAATTTGATTATTGCCAACAAAATTATAATTAGGGGAAAATATCATGTCTAAAATTACAGAAGTTAATCCGATTATTTGGAAAAATAACCGAGTTTTATTAATTGACCAGACTCGTTTACCAGGAGAATATAAAATTGTAGAAATTAACAGTTCTGAAGAGATGGCAAAAGCTATTAAAACCATGATAGTTCGTGGAGCACCAGCCATCGGCATATCAGCAGCTTATGGAATGTACTTAGGAGCAAAAGAAATTTCCATAACTGATAGAAATAAATTCTTAAAACAGCTAGAAGAAATAGCTATAATGTTACGACAAACTCGCCCTACTGCTGTTAATTTATTTTGGGCAATTGAGCGAATGTTAAAAGTAGCAAATCAAACTAATGGGTCTGTAGAAGAAATTCAAACAGCCTTATTAGAAACTGCTAAAAATATTCATGCAGAAGACTTACAAACTTGTAAAAATATAGGCGATCGTGGACTAGAAGTTTTACCAACTACTCCAGAAAAATTGAACATATTAACCCACTGTAATGCTGGAGCATTAGCAACTGCTGGTCATGGTACAGCATTAGGTGTAATTCGTTCCGCGTGGCGAGAAGGAAGATTGGCCAAAGTCTATGCAGATGAGACCCGCCCCCGTCTCCAAGGAGCAAAACTTACTACTTGGGAATGTGTCCAAGAAAATATACCCGTCACCCTAATTAGTGATAATATGGCAGCCCACTGTATGAAACAAGGTTTAATTCATGCTGTAGTAGTGGGAGCTGACAGAATAGCAGCAAATGGAGATACTGCCAATAAAATTGGTACTTATAGTCTAGCTATTGTGGCCAAAGCACATAATATTCCCTTTTTTGTAGCTGCACCTCTGTCAACAATAGACTTTAAATTATCTCATGGTAGTCAAATACCTATTGAAGAAAGGGATACAAAGGAAATATATCAAGTGGGAGAAACGCGCATTTGTCCAGAGGGAGTAGAATTTTATAATCCGGCATTTGATGTTACACCTGCGGAATTAATTGCAGGAATAATGACAGAATATGGGACAGTTGCGCCAGGAGAATTAGAACAGTTGGTATGATTCAAAAGTTTACGAAAAATGATTTCGGAGAGTGAATTTTACAACTCTAGCTTGTCTTAAATAAAGAGCAAGTTTATTTTCTCGAGAGGTCTAATATATACTATATTTATACTCATTATTCCCATACCTATACCAGGATTCAATACATACATAATCAGAGATGGAATTTCGGCAAGTAATAAGCTAATTGTTGCAATCAAACACAAAGTTCTACCTACTTTGTCTCCCATATAAACCATTAAACCTAAACCATAAATTGCCAAGACAACTTCACTTAATAAAGTAGCGATCGCTGCACCCACTACTTATAGATTAGGAATCAAAATTGCATTAGCAACAACATTAATTATTACCGTTATTAGCAATAATTTTAGTAAAGATTTTTCCCGTCTAGTAGTCTGTAAAAAAGTTTCTACCAAAGTGCCAAACATTTTGATGCTTAGACTTGGAAGTAGCATGGCAAGAGAACTAATAGCAGGAGAAAAAGTTTTTCCATAAATGATAGTAACTATGATACTCTGACAAAATCCAGCCATAACAAATGTTGCTAAAACTATAGCCAGTAGACTTGACTATTCATTGATTTATTCAGGAAATTTGCTAGAGCGAAAATTTTTCCACAGCCATAATATACTGACAATTAATACTGAGTAAGATAATTCCCAACTAATAAATATAAAATGACTAACATCAAATAATCCTTTGGAGTGATGAACTGATGGGAAAATAGGTATTGCTGACTTAAAATATGTATCTGTTAAAGGCCAGAACAATTGTAAACCAGAACCACTTGTTGTCGTAAAAAAATCTAACACCAAATGAGAACTGTAGATAACCAAAGTAAATAAAAATATTTGTTTAAAGGAATATTTGCAGAAATAACTAATTAGCCAAGCAAAAACTAAACTCAAACCAATAGCAAAAATTAAAGTATGAGTAATACCCCGATGAAATATTTCTCCTGTGATTAACTGGGGAATAAAATCAAAGTCAGCAAAAATGGCGATAAAAACAGGATAAAAATTTTCCCAGTTCCACCAACTAGAGGGATAATATTTTGATAGCTCTTGTGGTAGAAACTTTGCTAGTACATATCCAGAAACTGAGTGAGCTATTGGAGATGGCATGGTTAAAAATTGTTGATATAAAGGAAAGGTATTAAAAGAATATTGGTACTAATGTCAGTAGAATTATACTAATTCACTTAAACAATCTCCTCCATAATTTCACACCCTTAGTTGTGAAATAATCGGTTCAATTTTTGAGGACTTAAAGTTTTGACTCCTACTACTGAAATTAAACTTAATAACCCAGTTTGGGAATGATCAAAAATTTGATAATGTTTGGCTCAGACGGGTTCACCTGTTTTAGGATTAACATTAGTTGTTGGTAGCATGCTAC
Source organism: Dapis brunnea BLCC-M229 (assembly GCF_050015995.1). Lineage (NCBI taxonomy): Bacteria > Bacillati > Cyanobacteriota > Cyanophyceae > Oscillatoriales > Microcoleaceae > Dapis > Dapis brunnea. The sequence continues at coordinate 8,839 of NZ_JBNHEP010000060.1, forward strand.
CCAACTTTTCACAAAATGCTGAATAACTGTGATTTTTCTGAATCATAATTTTACATGCTGCACCTAATTGTAATCCTAAGTCAGAGTCTTCAACTAGAGAAACTATTCCTTTTGAAAAAGCTTTAGGATGAGGATGAGATAACATTGCTGTTTTGTGACCTAATACCTGAGTATGAGTTGGTAAATTACTTGTTAATACAGCCTTGCCACTATCTAGATAAAAATATATAGCAGTTCCCATACTGGTGAGGTACAAAATTCGTTGGTTTTGGGGAGTAGGGAATAGGGAATATAAAAGAAGAAAAACAACTTTACCTCAGTAACTTGAGACACGCTATATTTTCATGGGTGTATTCTTACCTTTAATTCGAGGAGATACCAAAACATCAGCTTAAGCAAGATAATTTCCTAATTCGCTAGCAGGTTTTTGCCCTAGAAAATGTACTTTTTCTTGAATGCCTAATTTATTGGCTTTGTTTTGATAGTTTTTAATATCTTCGAGATTTCCTCCCACTATGACTAAATCAATTTATTTTGTTCGTTTTAGTGCTAAAGCAAAACTATCTAGTAGTAAATCTATGCTTTGATATTGTTCTAGATTTTCTACATACATTAGCATTGTATTGCTAATTTTTAGCTCTTGTTTGAGATGATGTTGATTTGAAATTTGTTCTCATTCAACAAATAAATATCTGGTAGGAGTACAACTTTTTTGGGGCGATATTTATAAACAGTTTTGAGATGATGTTTATTTGAAATTTGTTCTCATTCAACAAATAAATATCTGGTAGGAGTACAACTTTTTTGGGGCGATATTTATAAACAGTATTAGCCAAAGCTTGACAAGTTGGAAGTACAACTTCTACACCAGAACTTACGCAATCCATGAGCTATAAACACTACATATATCAGACTTTATAGTTTTGATTAACTATATTATAATTTCTTAGCCTAAGTCCTAGTAGCGTTAAATAAGTAGTAAATATTTCTACTTATCCTCCCTATTTTTTAGAGTTGTATAAATTCCTAATTGATTATTTATTCTTCAACTTATTTAAGCCTATCAAATGACTTCAGTATTTCGACGTAATTTCAGGCAACTTCATCAAATCTTTAAAAATATTTGCCTAAAACTCCCATCGTCTTCATCAAAACTTCATAATACTCCTAGTGGACTTGAGTATACATAATTAAAATTACTAATTAGATTTATAAATTATATTTAAAACTAATGAGTTTGATGTGAAGTAATATTAATCTGGCCTAAATATTTCTGCTTATTGAGAGAATGATTTATCTGTAGCACCCATATCCTGCCGAGGGTAACCACAGGTGAATTGCTCCTGCAAATTTCATTACTCTGATTGACCAAGGCGACAATTTTAACTAAAAGCTAACTTCCGCTCTATCTGTCTGGACTAACCTTTCCAATTCTGTAACTAGACTATCTAACTCTATTACTATCGGAGTAGAGTCAGCTTGACGAAATGCAGTTACAAGCGATCGATAATACCAGAGCGTTCCTTGTTTACCACCCTTAAATAAATCCCACAGCAAATCACCTTGCAGTCGATAGTCTTTCAAAATACACCTAATATTATGTAGTTTATCTGCCGCAGAAACCAAGCGCACAGAGGGTGAAGCATTAGCAATACGATTAATATAAGCTTTTTTACGTTCTTCCCAAGGAGGTTTTGGAGTAGTATCCGTGTCAGTACAACCATCCACTATTTCTGTCACCCTCTCCCCAAACTTTAGTCTAATTTCTGCACGAATAGGTGGCCCGCCTTGGTCTTCTATGGCATCGTGAAGTAATGCTGCTATGGCCTCATCCTCATCAGCGCCGTATTCGAGGGCAATGCTAGCTACCCCTAAAAGGTGGGAAATGTAAGGAATTTTACTTCCTTTGCGAGTTTGATGAGCGTGTAACTGGGTAGCATAAACTAAAGCTTCTGTAAAACGGTGAGAAAGTATCATTTTTTTAAGTCAAAAGTTAAAAGTTAAAAGTCAAAAATAAGAAAAATCTATCACTTTTTAGATATTCAATTTTTATGGTGCAATAATAATAAATTGCTTTGCTCTTGTATTTAGCTCAACTTTAGAATAATTTTATGGATAAATTTCGAGTAGAAGTTATTGCTAAAACACCAAATCCTCAACAGGTAATTTATGCTGCGTTGCATCAAGATTATAGTGAAGGATTTGTATTTGATGAAGGAGATAATTGGCCTTCGGAAGCCAAATGTGGGGAAATTATTGTCAAGCGACTTTTAGCGGGCGATCGCGGACATTATGGTTGTATTGAGCATCCGCAAATTACTTTTAATTGTGGATTTTTTCCCCATAGTGTTATGCAGCAAGCAAGAACTCATAGGATAGGTTGTTGTTTGTCGGGCAACACAAAGGTTAGATTTGTAAATTCGTCTTTATTTAAAGGAGAGGAGTATTATGAGGAAACAATTGAAAAATTAGCTCATCTATGGCATTACGGAAGAAAAAATATGCAAACTTCTAAGGATGCGAAATATATGCAAGAAAGTATATGTAAGCGTACTATTTTGACTTTAGATACTAAAACTAACCAAATTGTTTCTAGTAAAATCACCAATATATATATTAATGGCGAAAAAGAAACTTATACAATAAAAACTGTTTCTGGTAAAGAAATAAGAGCTACGTTGGAACACCAATTTTGGACTAATCAAGGTTGGAAAAGGTTAAAAGAATTTAATAACAGCACTCAATTATGTGAAGTGGAATTTACTGGTAATAAAATTTCTCCACAAGAAATTAAATTCCTGGAAAAAGAAATGTTTGATAAAAAGTGGATACCAGTAATAAATTCTGAAGAATATGAAATTTCTAGTTTGGGTTGTTTGGGTTCTTCTTTTCCGAAAGGAGGGAGTGGAAATTCTTCTCAGTTATTGTCAAATCTTAAGATTGAAAAACTGAGTAAATCTAAAAATTATTTATTTGCAAGTTTGAGTCATGGAATAAGGTCTGATCGAGTATCACAAGTAAATAGACATAGGTTAGTAATGGAAAACTTCAAACCATTGGGAGAATATGAGCAATTTGAAGTAAGACATTTAAACGGAAATAATTTTCACAATAAGTTAGAAAATATTGCCTGGGGTTCTAGTAGAGACAACAAAATTGACAATATAAATAACAATATATTTTCTTGTAATGGTGGTGTTTTTGTGGGAATAGAATCTATTGAAAAGTTTGGTAAAGAAATTACTTATGATATTGAGGTAGAACATCCAGAACATAATTTTATAGCTAATGGTTTAGTTGTTCATAATTCTTTTGATGTACAAAGTTATCGGTTTTGTTCGGGAAAAGTTATTGCAGTAGCAGAGGGAAAAACTGAGATAGAAACTGCTTTTTACTTACGTCCACTTGGAGAATATTCTGACCGTCAGGGTAAAAAATATTATTATTCTGCTGAACAACGAGAACAAGATTTACAGTGGTGTTTAGAGGCAGCTAAGAAATACAAAATTGATCTGGAATTGGGAATGTCTGAAGAACACGCAAGAGGAAAAATTCCTTTTGATTATCGTCAGCATTTTGTTGTTAGTTTTAATTGTCGTAGTTTGCTACATTTTTTGGATTTACGTTTTAAAAAGAATGCTCAATTAGAAATTCAAAAATTATGTGAGTTAATGTGGCCTCATGTTCAAGATTGGACGCCGAATATAGCAGATTGGTATGAAAAAAATCGATTAGGCAAAGGTAAGTTAGCACCTTAGAAAGTTAAAAGTCAAAAGTCAAAAGTCAAAAGTCAAAAGTCAAAAGTAAGAATTAAAGAAAGTCAAAAATTCAAGGAAATTGTTTAGGAGTATACTGACTAAGGTATGTCTTGATGAGAGGTAGCAAATGGGATGACTGTATAACCGGATTTTTGATGAATTAATTATTAATCCTGGAGAAAGCACATTAATTCATACAGGTATTTCTATAGAATTACCATCATAAGCAGAAGCACAAATTCCCCCGAGAAGTGGATTATCTTTAAAACATCAAGTTAGGGCAATTCTCTATTCCCTAGAATAAGGAAATCAGAAAAAATTTAACTCTATAGGTGGAATATTGAGAGATTTTCATCCCCCTAAGATTTAGGGTAAGAAACAAAATTATCTATTCCCTATTCCCTATTCCCTAGTTCCCTGTTCCCTATCTCCTATTATGAAACTGAAAGTTAAAAAGTTAGATGAACTGGCAATTATGCCCTCTTATGCTCATAACCAAGACGCCGGATTAGATTTATTTTCTCTTGATGAATTAATTATTAATCCTGGAGAAAGCACATTAATTCATACAGGTATTTC
>NZ_JBNHEP010000060.1:13275-45830 GCF_050015995.1 Dapis brunnea BLCC-M229
TATAGAATTACCATCAGGAACAGAAGCACAAATTCGCCCCCGAAGTGGATTAGCTTTAAAACATCAAATTACTGTTTTAAATACTCCCGGAACTATCGATGAAACTTACCGAGGAGAAATAGGAGTAATTCTAATAAATCATGGTAAAAATTCCTTTAAAGTAACTAAAGGAATGAAAATAGCTCAAATGGTTATAGCATCAGTTTTATCTGTTAAAGTAGAAGAAGTTGATAAATTAAGTACAACTGAAAGAGATATTGGTGGATTTGGTTCAACAGGAATTTGACACTCCACGGAGTAAAAGTATCGTGGATTCTTAAGCGGAATAAATATGACAGAAGAATTATATCAAAGACCGACCTGGGATGAATACTTTTTAATGATTGCTAAACTGGCAGCTACTCGCTCAACTTGTTTAGCTTTTCCAGTGGGGGCGGTAATAGTTAAAGATAGACAAGTTTTGGCAACTGGTTATAATGGTTCTCCTTCTGGTTCTTCACACTGTACAAGTCAAGGTTTTTGTTATCCTGAATTAAGTAGTTGTGATGCTAGTAAAATTTTACCATCCCGTTCTGTTCATGCTGAAGCTAATGCTATTGCTCAAGCTGCAAAACATGGCATTTGTACTAATGGAGCTGTTATTTATGTCACCTTAGAACCTTGTCTTTCTTGTTTGAAATTAGTTATTTCTGCTGGCATTAAAGAAGTTTTTTATGAGACTACCTTTAATAGTGGAGAAAAAGCAGCTTTAAGAGATATGTTTATCAAAGAGGGTTTAGTTACTATTAAGCAAATTTCTATCTCAGAAACAATTGCTAAAAAAGCAGCAACATCTCTACTTTTTCCCACTTCTGTTCCTAAATCTTCCAATGAGGGAGTAGGGAGTATTCAATAATTAATAATTAACAATTAATAATTAATTATTAATTATTAATACAGGACTTACACATGGGTACTCTCTATATATAGTACAAAAACTGTAACGCTATAGTTTTTAACATTACATAGATGGTCTCTGCGTAAGTCCTATAATAATTACCGAAAAATCGTGGTCTAAAGCCTCCCCTTTTAAGGGGATAAAAAGCGGTCGTTTGCAGAGCAGTCCGTCAGGATGGGATGGCGAGGTTTCCCGCTCTTGCAGAGCCACTTCGTTAACGCCATATCCAATCGACCAAGAGAAAAGAGAATTTAGCATTTCAATCCCGAAGCTTCAGCTAGAGGTACTGTTAACGCAGTTCCTCCGATAGGAGGCTAACTGATAACTGAAATGACCTTTTCTGTGATAGTAAGGATTGGTTAAAAGGATTTTTTTTGTTTTCAAGGCAAGATTGGATATGGCGTTTTTGCTGCCGCATAACTTCGTTAATCGCTGTCGCTGACAGCCCAAAACGACCGCTTTTTTCTCCTTGAAAGGTGAGGCTTTAAATCTGAATTTTTCGGTAATGTAGTAATTCTGATTGAGTGGTAATAGGAAAGAAGAAAAACAACTATAGTTCAGTAACTTGAGAAATGCTACATTAGTATTTTTAGCCTGAGTAATGAACTATTTTTGTAGTTCATAGTTAGCAGTTTTTTTGTCTCCTAACTTGTATTTTTCTTGACAAAAAGCTAGACTGTCATTCCCAACAACACGAATGCAACCAAAAAGCTTTGCTAATTGGTACTTTTATCCTGGTGTTGGATATATAGGGTACTTAAATCTAGATTTCATAGTCTGAGTTTAAAACTAACATTTAGGATAACATATTTATTGAAACAGTCATCAACTAAAAAGTTGCCCTTCTAGGGCGAGGCTTTAAACCCAATTTTTTGGTAAATATTTATCTACATATAAGAAGGATAAGTAGAGTAATTAGGGTTTGCTGAAAAAAGTATGAGTGTTCAAAAATTAATAATTAATAATTAATAATTACTTCTTATTATAAAGAAGAGGATTAGCATTCAAGGAATTTTTTTCTTCTTTTGGTCGATTGGATATGGCGAGGTTTCCTCGCCATCCATCGACCGCTTTTTCTCCATGAATGGAGAGGCTTTATACCTGAATTTTTTGGTAAGGGTAGAAGTCAGGAGTCAGGAGTCAGGAGGAACGGGAATTATAGAGGAGGTAGGAGTCAGAATTTGCCCTTGGTTTTTCTGCCGTTGTCTGCCAAAAATGCTAATTTTTTGACCTTGATCAAGGGAAAAGCTCGTACTTTTTTAGATTCAAAAAGGCACTTACCTTTATATTTCAATGCTTTTATGATTATTCAGCAAGCCCTAATTATTACAACTTTTACGGAAAGGGAACTATCTTTTTTGTAGTCTATGGCAACTTGCTGAATCTAATTATAGAGCTGAATGCTAATAGCTTAAGCATTCAGCAAAAACTGTCTTGCCCTATATTGAAAAATAGAGTGGATATGATGAAAAGTAAAAATATCAGCTTTAAACCAATTTTGCCAGTAAAACTATTACTAATTTTTTTCCCTTTACTACTTTTAATAAGTTGCGCTGGTCAACCAGAAACAACAAGTAATGAAAGTCAAACAGAAGTAGACAAATCATCAATAGCACCACCACCTCCACCTCCTCCAAATGCACCACTTTCAAGACCACAAATTTTTCAAAGTGCGACTAAAGAAAGTGTTTCTAGAAGATCGAGTCTAGAATCAGCAGATATAGCATTACAGCAAAGTGCGCCAATTTCAATTGCAGAATCTATTGAATTAGATTCTAGTCTAGAAGCACCTTCAAATACAGAAGAATATAACCCGATCGATGACAACCCTTTTAAGGTAGTTAAAAATAATCCCCTATCCACATTTTCCATTGATGTAGATACAGCATCTTATAGTAATTTACGTCGCTTTATTACTGAAGGTCGGCTGCCACCAAAAGATGCTGTAAGAATTGAGGAATTAATAAATTACTTTACTTACGACTATCCTCAACCAAAAGCTAATAATCCTTTTTCTATTACGACAGAAATATCTGATTCTCCTTGGAATAATCAACATCAATTAGTTCATATTGGCATTCAAGGCAAAGATATAGTTACAGAAAATTTACCTCCTAGTAACTTAGTATTTCTTTTGGATGTTTCTGGTTCGATGAATAATGCCAATAAATTACCTTTAATCAAATCAGCTTTTCAATTATTGGTAGGTGAACTAACAGAAAAAGATACTGTCTCAATAGTTGTTTATGCTGGAGCAGCAGGAGTAGTTTTACCTCCCACAAAAGGCAGCGAAAAAGATAAAATTCTCACGGCAATTAATAATCTCGAAGCTGGAGGTTCGACTGCTGGAGGTGAAGGAATTAAACTTGCTTACGATTTAGCTAAAAGGTTTTATCAATCTTCAGGAAATAATAGAGTTATTCTGGCGACTGATGGAGATTTTAATGTGGGAGTTTCTAGCGATGCTGAATTGGTAAGAATGATAGAAAATTATCGAGATGAAGGAATTTTTCTGACGGTGCTTGGTTTTGGTACGGGAAATTTTAAGGATGCCAAAATGGAACAGTTGGCTAATAAGGGAAATGGGAATTATGCTTATATCGATAATCTTTTGGAAGCGAAAAAAGTGTTAGTAACTGAGATGGGAGGAACTCTACTAACTATTGCTAAGGATGTAAAAATTCAAGTGGAATTTAATCCGGCAAAAGTACAAGCTTATCGTTTAATTGGTTATGAAAATCGACTGTTACGTTCTCAAGATTTTAATGATGATACAAAAGATGCGGGAGAGTTAGGTGCAGGACATTCGGTTACGGCGCTTTATGAAATTATTCCAGTGGGAGTAGAAAGTAATGTGAATTTGCCGGGAGTTGATGAGTTGAGATATCAAAATAATCAAGTTGAACAGGCAGCTTATAATAGTGATGAATTAATGTTAGTGAAGTTGCGTTATAAGGAGCCAAAGGGTAAAACTTCTGAGTTGATAAAACAGCCAGTTGTTGATAAGGGAGTGAGTTTAGATGATGCTTCAAATGATTTTAAATTTGCTGCTACTGTGGCTGAGTATGGAATGATTTTGCGAGATTCTGAATATCAAGGAAATGCTAGTTTTAGTGAAGTGTTGAAGTTGGCAAATGAGGCGAAGGGTTTAGATTTGGAAGGTTATCGGAGTGAGTTTATTAATATGGTTGAAAGTAGTCAGAAATTAATGGAGAAAAATTAGATGAGGAATTTTAGGTAGAAGATTTCTCCTCGTAGATTAATGTATACCACAATTTGTGGTTTTTATCCCGCTACTCCCTTAAAAAGAGAAAGCGGGATGTTGCCGTTAGGTTGTTAATTTAATTGAAGAAATGGTTAATTTGTGGCTTTGATCCCAATACAGTTTAGTTAAGGATTTTTTTGGCAGTTCTGTAATTTCAAGAGTTAATCTAATGGTTCCATCCATATTAAATTATAAACCAATTAGTTGAATACTTATTCTGGTAAACCCCCAATTTATACCGCTAATCAGAAACCTCATCTGGCAAGAGTTTTGGGCTTTTAGCCTTTGCTAAGGGTAACTAAGAAAAGCTTTTGATTAATATATGAATAAAAAGTCAAGTTTTTAAATCTAAGAATGAACTGTTCTAGTATCGTATTCATATAACTAAACCCAGTATAATATATTCTAATATATAATCTGTAATCAAATAAAAAAAAAACGAGGTTGACGCTTCAGGAAAAAAAATAGTATAATTTAATGTTATAATTAGATTTGGTTATATAAACCAAAAATTGGTTTCAAAAGCACTGTAGTTTACCAGACAGTAGTGCTTTTGAAGCTACGTACACCCCTTTCACAGCATTGATTGTTTTTCACTTAAACTCTGATACTGGTCTAGGGACATTTTCAGGCACAGCAAAAAATTTAATGGAACAAATTTCCATATAGAAAAATTTTGCATGGCGGATAAATTTCGCATAGTGTGCCTAGTTGATAATGAATTACGGCCCAATATATCATATATATCCGATATATCTGATATAAATTATGTTCTGATCGTAACATGTCATAAAAGAATTCGTCAAGGGGGGAGGTAAAAATCCTGCATTGTTTGCTGTGAAAGGGTTTCATTCCCATAGGAGAAACTCTTATTTATGAATAAAAATACTAAGGCTGTTGCCAAAATGTGGAAAATTATGGGATCTGCTATACCAGTCCTAATGTTCGTAAACCAACTTTTGTCATACAGCTTGGCAATAGAATTGGAGCAAGGCAACATCAAAAGAATAGAATTTCGCAAAGAACACAACAGGCTAATAGAAAAGATTATTGATTTTTTCCCTAGTGAGAAAAATGATGAGGAGGAAAAATAAAATCTTAGCTGGACAATTAACTATTTCTTAAATCCAGTTAGATAACTTAGAGAGAGATTTCTGTGAAGTAAGTCATTGCCAAAGCTTCCTCAACATCAGAGGAAGTTTTTTTTGGCCAAATTTTCTGTCTAAAACTAACCCAATTGTCAATAAATGTATTTTTGATTTACATATTTAAGTAATATATATTTGTTTAGGTTTGTTTAGGGTTTTTCTGAGCTAATTTATCAACAACTGCTTGGTTAATACTATTAAGTAGTTTAATGCAGACATTGTGTATTTATTAGATACAAATAAATAACTCATAACAAAAACTATCTTTCCTGATATCCTGGTTAAGATTCTCGCACTAAATCACCTTCCCAACTGCCACAAGTTTTTTCAAAAAAATCAGGAGACCATTGTCGTTTTTCTTTCACAAAAGCTTCTCGTTCCTGATATTCTGGTTGGGGTTCTCGCACTAAAGGTTCACCAGCCCAACCTCCTATAACCTCTTCAAAAAATCCCGGTTGCCATCCTTCATATTTCGGCTTAATTTCCACTTCAGTTTCTAAAGCTTGCTCCAAGATTTCTGTTATTTCTTCTTCCAAAGTACGATTATTTTTGTCAGCTAAACTTTTTAATCTATCTATTATATAAGGCTTGAGTTTTCCTAAAATAATCTGAGTCATTTTTCGTTAAATTTACATCAATAATCAACTTATCTTATTATTTTATTATTTCTCATCAAATTTTTATACTAAATTAAACTTTTAGACTGGAAATTTTCTGTTGTTACCTAAAAAGTTTCTTGTGGCATATTTAGTAGCGATCGCCACTCTTGAATCCTTGTGATATCTATTTAGTAGTATTCTAAAAAATAACCCGAACATTTTTTTATAGAAGTCTAGACAGGGTTTGGTTTCCAAACCCCTACGGAATTAAATTAGGGAAAATTTATTGATAATTCCTACTTCCTTTTGAGTTATCAAAATAATTAGGTCGCTCAACCTCACCTTTTAAGGCTAAATGTATTTGGAGGGTTGCTCTAATCCCCATTACAAAAACAACTTCTGACTTCTGACTTCTGACTTCTAACTTCGTTAACTAATGAGGGGTTCGGGGAGCTATAAGTCCCGCGCTGTATGCGTAGCATCAGCCTCGGGATACATGGACTCCCCGGGCTTGTCGATTCGGCTCGATGCCGATGAGACAAGCATTTACCAGTAGCTATAGCTTGTGGTAAACTACAGCTATGCTGACGATGAACTACACCTACCGAATCTATCCAGATGCCAACCAACAGACTGAACTGTTGGATTGGCTTGAGACGTGTAGAGGCGTGTATAACTACGCTTTGCACGAACTCAAAGACTGGATTGCTTCGCGATCTGGTCTGGTAGACAGGTGCTCGTTGGAGAAGGAGTACATCATTCCTGCCGATGAGCCGTTCCCGTCTTACCATCGTCAACAAAACAACCTGCCCAAAGCTAAGAAGCAATTCCCGCGTTTGGGCCTGGTGCATTCTCAGGTGTTGCAGACTACTATTCGTAGACTGCACGACACCTGGGAAGCTTTTCAGAAGAGGGGTCATGGATTTCCGCGCTTCAAAAAGTTTGGTCAATTCAAGTCTTTTGTGTTTCCTCAGTTCAAAAGCAACCCCATCAACGGATTCGCTATCAAGCTACCGAAAATCGGGGAAGTGCCTATCAACCTGCATCGCCCCATCCCTGACGGATTCAAGGTAAAGCAGGTGCGGGTACTGTCCAGGGTGCGAGGAACTCAATGGTATGTGGTCGTCACCATTGAATCGGAGGTATCGGTTCCCGATGCGCCTGTGCATGGTCCAGCGATTGGGATTGACCTGGGATTGGAGCGATTCTTGACGGCTTCCGATGGCAGCTTCCAGGAGCGTCCTAAGTTTTTCAAGTCGATGCAGCGCAAGCTGAAATTGCTGCAACGCAGAGCGGCGCGAAAACAAAAGGGGTCTCAAAACTGGGAGAAGGCGCAAATCGAAGTGGCCAGAATGCACTATCGGATTGCAAACCGTCGTAAAGACTTCCATCTGAAGACGGCTCACAAACTTTGTGACCAAGCACAAACTATCTTTGCAGAAGACCTCAATACCAAAGGGTTGACGCGAGGGATGCTGCGAAAAGATTGTGTGGATGCTGCCTTTGGGCAATTCTTGTCTCTAACGGAATGGGTGTGTTGGAAACGAGGTGTCTACTTCGCTAAGGTCAACCCCAACGGCACCAGCCAAACCTGCCCTAACTGCTTTGCGACGGTCAGCAAAGGGTTGGAAGTCAGAGCGCATGATTGTCCTGAATGTGGGTATCGAACGCATCGTGACCATGCCGCAGCAGAGATGGTTTTGCATCGTGGACTAGAAAAAGTAGTAGCCCAGGGACTCTGGGGAACGGAAACAGCCTGTCAAGTCGGTCTGTCGGGGGTCTATGACCTAGATAAGTGGCGTGGGGCAGGAATACCCAATTGCGAGATGGGGAAGCCCGTGCTGTACCCGTAGGGTCAGCGTCGGGAGGATGTCACGGTCTATGACTGCGACGAATTTCTGTAATTTGGTCTGCTATATCCAGAATTTCTTCAGGCATATTTGGTCCTGTCAAAATTATATCTAAATTACTAGGGCGCTTTTCTAGAAAATCTAACACCTCATTCTCAGGAATTAAGCCAAAATTAATAGCTAAACTCAGTTCATCAAGAACTACTAACTCATATTTTCCTTCAGCTACGACTGCTTGAGTATAGTGCCACAAATCAAGTAGTGAATTTTTCTGGCTTTCATCTATATCCGACGTCTCAATACAACCAGGAAGACCACAGCGGACCCAATCAAGATTTTCCCCTAATTGCATTGGTCGATCGTGTCCCTGGTTAATCCCCCCTTTGAGAAATTGTACAATCAATACAGAGGTCCCTTGGCCAGCTATCCTCAAAGCTTGAGCCATAACATCAGTAAAGAAATTGCGTTGACCACTTGTGAATACCTGTACTAAACCAGGAACAGTATATGGTAAGTCACTGGGAACGTTTAGAGCAGGGGTTTGTAATTGTGCAACCATTATGAAAATTAAAATTGAGAAATCTATTTTTGGTACTATACTGAATTTTTCCAACTACTAAGCTGGACTGAAAGCTTGCCCTTGGACAATATTCATTTTACAATATATAGTGCTTTTTTTGATTATAGGACAAATTTAACACTATATATATGTATACAGAGAAAATTAATTCAGAAGTCAGAAATTAGAAGTTATTTTTGTAATCAGGATTTTCAGCAACTCTCCAACAATATTTCCCCTCCCCTTATTAAAAGGTGGGGTTTTATACCCAATAAAGTGTGAAAACTGCTAAATCATAACTAAAGATACTAAATGAGTTCTATAGAATAATTAACTATACATTGTGACTAATCAAGTTGGGGGGCTGTGAGACTAATAATTTTAGGTGGTCCAGGTGCAGGTAAAGGAACTCAAGCAGAATTACTATGTCAGTATCTACAGATTCCTTTGATTTCTATTGGCGATATACTCAGAGAGGCGATCGCTACTCAAACAACATTAGGCCAAGTGGCACAAGCTTATGTGGAAAAGGGAGACTTAATACCAGACCGGACAATGATTGAGTTTGTGCGTCAACGACTTTTAGAGTCTGATATTACTCAGGGTTGGTTAATGGATGGTTATCCTAGAACAGCTTTTCAAGCAGAGGAACTACATTTTTTACTTGATGATTTGGGACAAAAATTAGACTGGGCAATTTATTTAAAGGTGTCTGAGGAAGAATCTATGAATAGATGTTTAAAGCGAGGACGTACTGATGATAATCCAGAAATTGTGCAGCGTCGGGTAGATTTATTTTATGAGCGTACTATTCCAATTTTGGAATATTATCAATATCGCAAAACATTACTTACTATTGATGGGGAAAAATCAGTAACCCAAGTTCAACAACAAATATTACAGAAACTTAATTCTCAATAATTAGTTATTATCTGTCAATATTTAATTTTTAGATTATCTAAACTTTACCAATTGATAATTAATCTTCAGAGGTTTAAAGCCTCTCCTTTTACAGAGAAAAAAGAAATAAGATTTCCCCACTTGGTTGAATTATTTCTGTTTGAAGCAGAGATAATTATTAATTAGAGTTTGCTGAAAAAGTCTTTTTTAAGGAGTAGGGGAGCGGGGGAGTAATTTTTTGCTCAACTCTTACCCAAAATGCTAACTTTTTCAGGATAAAGAGCTGAAAACCAGGTACTTTTTCCAAACCTAAAAAGGCTAATACCTTGATCTATAAATGCTTTGATATTTAATCAGCAAGCCCTAATTATCAATTATTCATTATTAATTATCCATTATCCATTATCTATTAAAAATATTATGTCTTGGCAACGTCCCGATGGTAGAGAAGCAAACCAATTACGACCTATCAGTTTTGAATTAGATTACACTAAATTTGCCACCAGTTCAGTTTTAACCAAATGTGGCGAAACTAAGGTACTTTGTACTGTTACTATTCAACCAGGAGTACCAAAATTTTTAGCAGATACAGGTAAGGGTTGGTTAACCGCAGAATATAGAATGTTACCTGGTGCAACTCCTCAACGCCAACAACGAGAATTTATGAAACTATCTGGGCGAACCCAAGAAATTCAAAGATTGATCGGACGTAGTTTGAGAGCTTCTCTAGATATGAATTTATTAGGGGAACGCACCATAATAGTTGATGCTGATGTTTTGCAAGCAGACGCAGGTACTCGCACTACTTCTATTACTGGGGGGTTTGTGGCAATGACAAATGCTATTAGCAAGTTAATGCAACAGGGAGAGTTAGAGCGATCGCCTATTGTACATCAGGTTGCTGCTGTGTCAGTAGGGTTATTGGAAGGAGAACCTTATTTAGATTTGAATTACACTGAAGATGTAGCTGCAGATATTGATTTTAATGTAGTTATGAACAATAAACCAGCTTTGATTGAAGTTCAGGGAACAGCAGAAGCAGGTAGTTTTAGTCGTACTCAACTGAATCAAATTTTAGATTTAGCAGAAGCAGGTATTAAGGAATTATTTGTTGCTCAAAGTAGAGTTATTAGCAGGAATTTGCCCTAAAATAGTAGCAATTATTATTAATTGGAAGGATAAATTAAAGTCTTAACGCCAGCTTTGGTTGCAGCGAGGAAACAAGTCGGTTGATGTCAGAAATACTTCCACTTATAGACCAAATCTATATGTAAAATTTGTCATAACTTCTCCCTCCTGACTCCTCCCTAATTATTTATAACTGTTCATCCAGACGTACTATAATATCTCTAACTAGGGCTTGCTGATTAAATATAAAAGCATTTACATTCTAATTGTTTGAGAAACTAATGGTCTATCAAAAGTACCAGCTTTTGTGTTAATAAAGCTGAAAAATTAAGTATTTTGGAGTAAAGCGAGGCAGAAAATTTAAGTGGCTATTATGAACGACTACTTCTTCTACAACTCACTGCTCCTCCTAATTCTTAACTACTCCCTACTCCCTACCTCAACAAAAAAAATTTTGAGCGCAAACCCTAACTAAAATAATGAGACACAAACTTACTCAAATCTTGAGTCACAATTTCTCGGTCTTCCCTAATACAAATACCAGCAGCTTCCCCACCAATAACCCAAGCACCAATTATAGGATAATAACCATCAAAATTCGGCAATTGATAATAAGATTGATAAATTAAGGGTTCGTCTTCATATATTCCTTCCGTTTGATATTCTCTATCTCCAAAATAAACAGTAATATTTCCTCCTTCCCTAGAAAAAACAGGTTTACTCAGATAGGGATGAGATAATTTTCTGGAGTCAAAATAGGCAGGCAATAAGTTAGGATGTTCTGGAAAAAATTCCCAAAGAATAGGCAGAATAGCTTTATTACTCCAAATTAATTTCCAAGCAGGTTCAATTAACTTCATCGGTTCCAATAATAGATATTTGCCGAATTTTTCCCGCATCATCCATTCCCAAGGATACAACTTGAAATAGCTACTATTACTATTTCGATAAAAGTATCTACCACTAGACCTAGACCGATAGTAATAGGGACCATAATAATACCCAGGTGGATAACTGCCATCGGTTATCAGTTCGCATTTTTCAACCCCTCCCCATTCTCGACGACAGTCTTCGAGACTTTTATAGATTTCCCAACGCCTACGAGATGCGCAAGCTGTAATGGAAATTGAAGAGATTAATACTAAGGAAATAATAATAGTTCTCTTAATTTTTCTTGTCTCAGTCATTTTAGTTATCAGTTATCAGTTATTAGTTAGCTTCCTGCGGAGGAACTTCATTATTAGTACCTTTGGCTGAAGTCAAAGGCTGGAAATGCTAAAGTTTATTATTTTCCTATCCTTTAAAAGGTAGGAAGACTTTATTTTTTGCTCATGGACTTAGGATGATTACTGCTATTTCTACGATAGCTGCTCAATTTGAAAAATACTTCAATTTGTAACTTTGGTTTACACAAGCGATCGCCATTAGCAGATGGAAGAAAGGTAAGACAAGGTAGTGCCGTGACACACCTAAAATTTTGCAATCGTAGGGGCGGGTTCCACGCTAAATTAATGGTGTGACAAATTATTTTAGATGAATCCGCCCCCACCCCAATAATCCTCTTATTTCTTTTGGGCCTGAATTTTGGTGAAATGCTATAAAATATCCAAATATTTCGTTAAAATCAAATAGCAGCTCTCGACTTTGGAGGCATTTCAAAATTTATACTCGACCTTTAGCAAGATTAATTGAACAATTACAACGTTTGCCTGGAGTTGGCCCTAAAACAGCACAACGTTTAGCACTACATATTATTAAGCGCCCGGAAGCGGAAATTCAAGCTTTAGCTCAAGCTTTGGTTGATGCGAGGAAAAAAGTGGGTTTATGTGAGAAATGTTTCCATTTATCTGCTGAACCTATTTGTGAAATTTGTCGTAACCCTCAACGAGATAAAGAAATTATTTGTGTGGTCTCTGACTCCCGCGATCTAATTGCTTTGGAAAAAACACGAGAATATAAGGGTGAATATCATGTTCTGGGGGGGGTCATTTCGCCGATGGATGGTATTGGTCCGGAACAGTTGAGTATTCAACCGTTGGTACGGCGAGTCAGTCAGGGAAATATTCAGGAAGTAATTATTGCTATTAGTCCGAGTGTGGAAGGAGAGACTACTACTTTATATGTCGGTCAGTTGTTGAGACCTTTTACGAAAGTGACGCGCATTGCTTTTGGCTTGCCTATGGGAGGAGATTTAGAATATGCCGATCAGGTGACTTTGGCACGAGCGTTGGAGGGGCGCAGGGAGTTAGAAAGTTAAAAGTCTAAACTCCAGTAGGAAGTCAAAAGTCAAAAGTCAAAAGTAATTGAGTAATAATTTTGTAAACTTTAAAGCTGTTTGATATCATGTCCGCTTGAATACTTATACTTTGGTGGAAGGAAGGCAGAGGGCAGAAGGCAAAAGGGTTTCTTCCAATTTTGGATTAATTCTATATGATGAAGGTATTGTTATTGTTCGGATTGTTAGCGATTATCGTAATTTAGACACATTACTGTTGTTGGGAATTAAGCTAAAAAAATGCCTAAAACCCTTATCAGTCAAAGTTTATAGCATTTTTCGAAAGTCAAATCATGAAAACCTTATAGAGTAAGCTTTTGAGCATTGTTAAATTTTTATTTCCCAACAACTCTATTATTTAGTGAGGATAGTAATGCCTAGAAATTCTAATTCATCTTGTTATAAACAACCAAAATAATCTGTAATTGTAGGGGCGGGTTTAACCCAAAGCTTTGATGTAACCCACATTCCGCACGTCAATTTGTAGCATTAAAAGTAGTATGAAAATAAAAATTTGGGTTTGTAGGTATTTATACTGTATAAATCATCTTCATTGACCTGGCTTAGGAATCAAATTCTCAGTCACATATCAAGCATAAATACTTGGGTGTTGCCATTAAGCTAACTAGAATAATTCCGTTCTTAGAAACCTATGATTATCTATAAAATCTATGATTATCTATAAATAATCTGTTCTATTCCTGCTTCGCTCCTGGCAACGTCGGCGTTATCCAGTTCACAGGCTGTCACGGTCGAACTGACCGCCATAGCTAAATTTAATGCTGCATTCAAGTCTCGCTCGCAACTAAAATTGCAGTGTTCGCAATTGAACACTCTTTCAGATAAAGACAGAGACTCTTTAACCGCTCCACACCTACTGCAAGTCTTAGAACTAGGAAACCATTTGTCAACAATGATTAGCTCAGAACCGTATAACTCACACTTGTACTCCAACTGCCTGCGAAACTCGTAAAACCCCATATCTGCAACAGCCTTAGCTAGCTTGTGATTTGACATCATTCCTGATACGTTTAGGTCTTCTATTACTATCTGGCTGTAGTTTTTAGCCAAATAAGTAGTCAGTTTATGCAATGTATCTTTTCTGATATTAGCTATCTTACTGTGTAGTCTAGCTATCTTTTCTTGGGCTTTTTTCCAGTTGTTAGAAAACTTGATTTTATGCCTGTTTAAGTATTGCAGTCGAGATAGTTTAGATTCTAACTTTCTATAAGATTTAGCTCCTGGAAATACTTCACCAGTGGATAACGTAGCTAGAGATTTGACACCTAAATCAACACCAACTACATCTACTGATTTATCAGTAATTTGAGGTGTAGTTTCTATCTTAAAACTGACAAACCATCTATCTGCTTTTTTGCTAATAGTTACCGACTTAGGGGTAATATTATCTGGGAGTATCTCATAAGTTTTAATCCATCCAATTCGGGGCAGTTTTATATGATTAAAACCTACTGATATTGAACCGTCTAAAGTAAAACTATCATCTCTACCTTTCTTCTTGAATTTAGGTTGTCCTGAGACTTTACTAAAGCAACGCTTCCAAGCATTTGATAAATACCTTAAAGCATATTGAGGCGCTGTTTTAGAAACTTCATAGTACCAATAGTTGTTAGGTTTAACCATTGCCACCAAAAGTTTATGTAGGTCGATAGATGTGGGAAATTTCAGTTTACTGTCAGGATTGCTTGAATTGTGATTAAGGATGTTTCTAGTTAGCCATAATCCCCAATTCCAAGCGTGACGTGCTACACCGGCGTGTTTAGCCAGCAAGGTTTTTTGCTGATTATTTGGGTGTAACTCGGTTTTGAATCCAAGTAGCATAAACAGATAATCCTAGATTTTTATAGATAATATCAGATTTTAGCCAACAGTTACAAGCCCCCCTCTAATATTGTATTGTGACGAGCCTTGAGGCGCCCTTTAATATCTCATTTATTTTTTATCAATATATTTACGGATAAAATAATTTATTTTTTACGTTATTTTAAAGATTTAATGAAGTTAGAAAAATGCTCTTTACACTATAGTGGGAGGAGTTACTATCATCTATAGTAAGACAAACACAAACCATAAAAAAGTAAAAAAATGAACATAAAAAAGCATATCCTGACATCCCTGCAAGCGACGATTATAGGAGCTACTTTTTCCCTTCTCCAATATCCAGCCACCGCAGCTAATTTTACGACTACCTTCACTTTACCCGACGACACTAAACCTTTGACCGCTACCTGGAGCGGCGAAGATATGAACGCCGATGGTTTAATTCGCGCCGAAGAGTTAATGGGAATGACATTCGATCTAGTTAATTTCGGGATCTTTGAGGTGACTCCGACTTCCTTTTCTTATAATTTGTCCACAAATACTATAGCTATGTCTGCGAGCGGTACGGTGAGTTCTTATGGATTTGGATTTTATAATGTTACCATCTCCCCCAGCCAGAGCAAGATACAGCAGAATGGTCCCAGGGTTCCGAACTGGAATTATATTCGCCATTGGAGAGGCACCAACGCAGTAGAGACGATTGCTCTGGATGCCTTGGAAGCAGACAGCCCGGAGAGCTTGACACCTCAGCCCACCCCCGAACCGAGCCTCACATTAGGTTTTATCACACTTAGCGGTTTAATGCTGGGTGGAACAAGAAAAATTAGAAAGGCAAAAGCCCAAAAAGTTTAGGAAGAAGGAGTCAGGAGACAGGAGTCAGGAGTCAGAATGAAAGGAGGAATTAGGATACAGGAGAAGGAAAATTTTCTTTCACTGATACCTGGCACGGAAGGAAGTCACCAATAATAATCTGCCAAAAATTAGCTGTGTTGGTCTACTACCTTAATCTAATGCTGGAGTGTTGCCAAAAAAATTTAGTTTGTAGTTGGGCTTTAGCCCTAACAATTTAGCGGGCTAAAGCCCAACTACAAGCGAATTTCAATTATTTCTATTCAATTTATCAAGCTTTTGTAGAAAATAACTTTCTCGATATCCTCCCAACTGTCTCGATAATTCTAAACCTCTTTGAAAAGATGACATTGCCAAACCAAAAGCTTTTAACTGTGCATAAACTTGCCCCATACGGTCATAAGTTTCCATCATCCCATAAACATTAACAAACTGTTGATCCATCAACAATTGCACTTTATATATTTCAATTGCCGCCTCTTTTTTATCCTGAGAAAGATAGAGCGCAGCTAAATTTTCTAAAGCATCACTAGCAGTTACAAATCGTTGAATTGATTGGGCAATACTATAAGCTTCTTGATAGTATTGACTGGCAAGATTAAGTCTGCCAAGTTCCTCATAATCTCCACCAATTGATATTTTTATCTCTGGAACTTCTATAATATTTTGTTGACCTTCGTAAAAATCTACTAATCTTTCTTTAGCTGTAATTGCTTGTAAAGGTTTCCCACCTTGATTATAAATAAAAGCTAATTGTCGGAGAGTATTTACCTTTTCAAAATTACCACTTATAGGAGGATTTGTTGTTTCTATTTCAGATGTTTCAGAATTACTCTGCTGCTGAACCTCTAATAATTCCTCATAGGCGATCGCTGCATTATCATAATCCAACCAATTCAAATATATTTCTCCTATAGCGGTTAAAGCTTGTTTTAGTGTGGTGACATCCTCTTGTTTTCTTGCCTCAACAATTACTTGTTGATAAACTTCAACTGCTGGATCTTTTGCTCGAACTATATTAAATACTGAACCTAATGCTTGTAATAATTCCAAATTAGGAGGTTCTTCCTCTTGAATTTCTGGTTGTAGAATTTCGAGTCGTTTTGTAATCCACTGCACCTGTAATTTTTGACTATTATTCCATGCTATTTCAGCAACTCTTGACAAAGCTGCCAATTCTTCTGCTTTACCAAGATAACGACGCAAACGTAGTTCTCTGTTCCAAGTTTCAAAAGCTTTAGTTGTTTCTCCTGCTCCTAATAATGTTGCTGCTTCAATATTAAGTTGGTCGAGTTCCTGGGAAAGTTCTTCTCGTTTTTCTCCAGTTAGAATTCCAGAAGTAGGAGGATTTGGTAATAGTGGATCTGGTTCAGTGCTTTCTAGAGGGTTAGGAGAAAATATATCTGGAGATGCTAAATTTTCCTCTGTTTCTGTTTGACGTTGAGAAATAATATTTATACTTGTTTTTCTAAGAGTATATTCAGAAAATTCAAGAGTTTTTGCTAAACAATAATTTGAAAGGTAGAGGTAGAAAAAACTGCTAGTTAGAAGTAAGTTTTTAATTTTAGGCATTTTAACTAGATTGTTTAATGGTTCAAGTTTAACCATTAATTATAATTCAATACAATCCTGTCTGGAAATTTCAACTTATGATATGAAATACGTTACAGCGCTTTTCAGGCTGCTCAATATTTTTCTTATTAATTTCCCACATCTACTATTCTTCTCAAATCCATCTACTATCAACTTGCTCGACTTTGCCGTTAAAATTAAACATTGTTGCCGTTGCCAAAGTTTCAATCCAGACCGTTGCTCCACAAGAGTGAGGTTTATCGGGTCGATAAACAATTTTACAGGGACCATGAATCTCAATTTCGTGACCTTTTGCTAAAGTCTTAGTACCTCGTTTAGCAGAAAGTACATGAAGATCGGTATTTTTTTCCTTTTTGTTCACGGCAATATTAGGACGATCAAAATGAATTGTATTTTTGCCACAATGCCTACAGGAGTGCCAACGAGGCTTAGGTCCGCGCTTTCTACGAGACACTCTTGGCATTCCTTTATATAAAGGAATTACCCAAGTTCGACCATTGATTTTTCTAGCGCCTTGAATTCGACCTTCTTTGATTAAGACTCGCACTCTTTGAGTTGAAATATTCAAAAGAGAAGCTGCTTCCGTAGTTCCAATAAACATTATTTTTTACTATTGCGCTAAAGGCAATAGTAAAATTTGTGGTATTTTTTTGTCAATAGTGCTTCACATAATGCAAGTGATATACCAAAAAATTTCTTTCACCAGAAAGGATAAAGTTCTACCAAAAAAGTATGAACATAGCTAGGTCTTGATATCCCTATTGATAGTTTTAACGAGTAGGGAGGATGGGGAGTAGTATCATGTCTAGATAATTAGCGATCAAAACTTGTTCCTCCTTATATCTTAAAACTTCCTCCTCTTCTCTCCTGACTCCTAACTCCTGACTGCTGACTCCTCTCAATACCTAATTCTCGGATCGATATAAGCATTTAAAATATCAATAAAAATACTAGCCACCACAACAATACCAGCAAAAAATACGACTATTCCCTGCACTGTCGGATAATCTCGCGAACTAATTGCCTGATACAATCTATTTGCCAAGCCAGGCCAAGAAAAAGTTACTTCTGTTAATATTGCTCCTCCTAATAAAGCAGCAAAAGTTAATCCTAAAACTGTAATTACTGGAATCATTGCATTTTTAAAAGCATGAGCAAATAATATTCTTAATTCAGGAATGCCTCTCGCTCTAGCAGCTTCTACATAATCAGCTTGTAATGTTTGTTTCAGATTAATTCTCACCATTCTTTCAAAAATACCACTGAGCAAAATTCCTAATGTTAAACTTGGCAAAGCTAAATAATATATAGATGTGAAAAAATTACCGATATTGCCACTTAAAATACTATCAATTGTGTATAAACCTGTAATGCTTAGAGGTGGATTTGTACTAATGGGAAAACGAGTACCTAAAGGAAGCCATTTTAACTGTACTGCAAAAATTAATTGTAAAACCATCCCTGCCCAGAAAGGCGGAACGGCATAAGTAATAATTCCAAATAAACGCCCACCAACATCTAACTTAGTATTAGGATGAGAAGCAGCAATAGACCCAATAGAAATCCCAACAATTAGAGCGATCGCCATACTAAATACTGCCAATTCTACAGTGGCGGGAAAATAATTTTGAATAATTTGCCAAACAGACTCTCCACGAGTAGTCATTGATGTACCCAAGTCAAAACTAAGTAATTTTCCTAGATAATTAAGATACTGTTCTAGTAGTGAACCATCTAAACCAAGTTGAGACCGGAGAGCTTCTTTAGTTGCCGTTGAAGCTTTCGGTCCAAGGATAGCATCCACAGGGTCTCCCGGAGTTGCTCGTAACAACAAGAAAACTAAAGTGCTAATTGTCCATAGCATTAGTGGTGCCAATAGCAAACGAATTAATATATAAGAATAGAGAGCTTTAGAGCGAGACATTTCAGTTATCAGTTATCAGTTATCAGTTATCAGTTATCAGTATCTCCGACTGAAGTCAGAAGCTTTAAATACTGAAGTAGAATTTTTTCATCCCCTTAAAAGAGGAGGCTTAATATCTTAATTTTTGAGTCAAAAGTTAAAAGTAATTATCTTTTATTCCTGTTCCTGGTTGAAAAATATGGAGCTTTTAGCAAAGTTAAAAGTCAAAAGTCAAAAGTAATTATCTTTTATTCCTGTTCTTGGTTAAAAAACATGGAGCTTTTAGCAAAGTTAAAAGTCAAGAGTCAAAAATTAAAAGTAATTGCTTTTATTCCTGGTTGAAAAACACGGAGCTTTCACCACTGTTTTGTTAGACCCTAAATTGTATCATCTCTAGTTAAACTTGAATCATATAATTTCTTAATTCTGACTCTTAATTCTTATACAAATTACTAAAAGTAATGTTCTACTTAGGTAGAGATTTAATTATCAAGTAATTAACACTTGCCGAATCATCTTTTTGATAATTATTAGCTAGGAGCGTGTTAATTAGTCATATTTTTACTTCTCCCCCACTTCTCCACTCCCTTACTCCCCTACTCCCCTGCTCAATCAAATGTAGATAAAGTTTTTGAGAAATAGTATTAACTCCTGACTCCTGACTCCTGACTCCTGGCTCCTAATTTATTCCTAAAAATAACATCAGCAACTCGACAAACTTCAGACATTTCTTTAACATCGTGAACCCGTAAAATATCTACAGATTGAGTGATCGCCGCCACACAACTTGCAGCAGTTCCCCAAACCCTTTGTTTAGCATCAGGTTGATTTAAAATTTTACCAATAAAACTTTTACGAGATAATCCTACTAAAATCGGACAATTTAAACTTTGAAACTTTGACAAATTGCGGATAATTTCTAAATTTTGTTCGTAATTTTTAGCAAAACCAATACCAGGGTCAATAATAATTTTCTCTCTTTCAATTCCTGCTCTAACAGCCTCCTCAATTCTACTCTGTAAAAACTGATAAATTTCCCCAATTAAATCTTGATAGTCTGTCAAATTTTGCATAGTTTTTGGCGTCCCCCGAATGTGCATTAAAATAATCGGCACTTTCAGAGAAGCCACCACAGAAAACATCTCATCATCATAAGTTCCGGCAGAAATATCATTAATTAAATTAGCACCAGCTTCAACAGATTTTTCTGCAACTATCGCCCTAGTAGTATCAACAGAAATTGGAATTTCCGCACAAATATTTTGTTGACTTCTTAACAACTTAATTATTGGTAAAACCCGATTAAGTTCTTCATCTATAGAAACAACTTCAGATCCTGGTCTAGTTGATTGACCACCAATATCAATCATATCGGCACCTACCTCCACCATTTTTTTTACCTGAATTAAAGCTGCCTCTGGTGTATTAAAATCACCACCATCACTAAAACTATCTGGTGTGACATTCAAAATACCCATTATGTAAGTACGTTTTCCCCAAGCAAAACTTTTAGCTAAACTGTGCATTTGATAATTTTTGATAATTGATGAAGAAGTATACCGCTACGAGGAAGGCAAAAGGCAAAAGGCAAAATTCAAAAATTAAAAGTAATCTCTGATTGAGCTGTAGGGTTTACCGAGAAATAAAGGTTGAAAGCCTCTCATTTTAAGTCGAAAAAAATTCCTTTTAACCAATCCTTCTATTACAGAAGAGGTCATTATTAATAATTATTAATTATTGAACAATGTCCTAACTAATCAAAGTCATACTATAACACTGATTTAATAGAGAGTTTTATCAAAAAAATCGGGTCGATCAAGTTAGGTGAGGTACAATTTTTTTCTTGCTTATTTATTCCAAGCGAACCATAATTACCGAAAAATAAAGATTGAAAGCCTCTCCTTTCAAGTCGAAAAAAATTCCTTTTAACCAATCCTTCTATTACAGAAGAGGTAATTATTAATTATTGAAATAAGGTAGAGATGTCGCATGCAACGTCCCTACCTCCAGGGGAATAAGGAAGAAGGCTTTAGTTATCTAGGATAGAAGAAATAAATATTGAAAAAAAAGGGAAAATAATAGAGATAGCTGTTAAAGTTATGATGAAAAATAAGTAACAAATAATTTTCTCTTCGCCTATCCCCTATTCCCTAATTCCCTAATTCCCTATTCCCTATTCCCTATTCCCTATTCCCTAATTTTGATAGTTAATCAGACGAGCAAAACTATCGGGTTTCAAACTTGCACCCCCAACTAAAGCACCATCAATTTCTGGTTGTGCCATAATTTCATCAACATTAGTAGGTTTAACAGAACCACCATATTGAATAGTGACATTAGGATTAGTCAACTTACCACGAATTAAACCAATAACTCGGTTAGCTTCTGTAGCTTCACAAGTGTCACCAGTACCAATGGCCCATATTGGCTCATAAGCAATTACTAGATTTCCTTGATCCACATCATTTAAATCCTTGGCCAACTGAGAAAATATATGTGATTCTGTCTCACCCGAATCTCTTTGTTGCTTAGTTTCTCCCACACAGAGAATAGGAGTTATACCATGCTTCTGAGCAGCTAGTAAGCGCACATTCACTGTTTCATCAGTTTCGCCAAAATATTGACGGCGCTCACTGTGACCCACAATTACATAACTAACTCCAACTTCCTTCAGCATTGAGCCAGAAATTTCTCCTGTGTATGCTCCCTCGTCTTCCCAGTGAACATTTTGCGCACCCAACTTAATCCGACTCCAATACAAACTTTTTGACATAAAATCTAGTGCAGTGAAGGGAGTGCAGAGAACTACTTCACGTTCTTCGGGGGTTTTTGTTAGTTGAGACATTAAACCCTTGAGAAACTCTTTAGCTTCTACTTGGGTTTTGTACATTTTCCAGTTCCCAGCAATTATAATTTTTCTCACTGTTGATTTTATACACCTCAAATTCTACTATCTGCAAAACTCCAGTCTAAAGCTTTATGGGACCTTTTTCTAGACTGCAAAAGGAAGGCAGAAGGCAGAAGGCAGAAGGCAGAAGGGAAAGAAAGGTTCAAGGAAGGCAGAGGGCAGAAGTTAGAAGGGAATATTGGTTCAAAGGAAGAAGGTTTTTGATCGCTGATTATCTGGACATGATATAATTGCTATACTTGTCACCATTTTGTTTGAGTTTGTTAGTTGAGATAATGTTTGCTCTACTGGCCAAATTCTAAGCGAGCTTGCTCAACTATTTCTACTGTTACTATTTGTGGCTCTGTTTCTCTGGCCAATTCTTCGATTCGCTGTCGTGCCTGAGTCCGAACAAAATAGGGAATGTTTTTCAATTTAGTCTTAGCTTCAGCCGTCCATTGTAATTCGTTTGTGGAATTAGAGTTATTCATATTAAATTTTTTAGCAAAGATTTATATACAGGCAAGAATTCAATTCTCGCTTATATTTATACTATCTCGTTAAATGACAGATTATAATGGTTGAGAGAGTTTACCTTTCGACAACCTAAGTCAATTTTTTAACATTACACCCAAAGATATCTTTGTAGTTTATCTCTTACAGCGCTTTTAATTTAAGTAGACGACAAAACTCTTTTGGGTTAGGGAGTAGGGAGCAGGAAAATTTTATTGGGTTGGCCGTACTAACTGTAGTCTATCTATGTGAAAAGTGCTAAAAATCTAGGGCAGCCATAACAAAGAACTTTCAAAAAGGAAATACTTCATCTTATTATTTAATTTAGCTGATGACTAAATTAACAAATTATTCATCAAAAATACTTTTGTGAATAATTTTTTGCTGATGATTTTTTTAGGGGATTAGATTGTATAGTTATAGCGCTACGCAAATACTTTAGGACATTCCTCTATTCCGTATTCCCTATTCCCTTACAACCCAAATTTATTGTCAAACGCCAAAAGACGTAGTGCTATATATAGTTTTTAATCCTACATTTTTTAGTGGGGAATGTGAGTTAAAACTTTGCTTCTGCCTGCTTCAGAATCAACTTGGATAAACGCGCCCTTTCCAATAACCACCTCGCCCTCGCCAGTGTCGCCAAGCTGAATCTATTGTGATTAATATATAAATCAAAGCAATAGTTGGTAAACCCATCGCATATATTGGTGAAAGTTGATAAAATCTAACAATAGGTAAGTAAGCTAAAAACATTAATAATCTGGCTAATAAAGCGATCGCTACTACTTGCCACCAACCAAAAATCACTCCCAAAATTATTCCTAATGAGGGAACTAAATAAACTAATTTCATTCCTATTACTGTTACTACTAACAAGAATGGAGAATAATTTAACTGAGTAAAAGCAGTACGAGCTACCATATTCCAAATACTAACTAAATCAGGATAAGAACGTAGACTTTTAGTCTCTGAAGTTAGCCCTAACCAAATCTTTTTATTTGTTGATTTTTGTTTAACTGCTTTAGCCAAAGCACAATCATCTATCAAAGCATTTTTAATAACCTCTATTCCGCCAACTTCATCTAAAACTTGCTTACGAATTAATATACAACCACCAGCAGCAGCAGCCGTTGATTTTTGGGGATTATTTACCCATCTAAACGGATATAATTTTTGAAAGAAAAACACAAATGCGGGAATCATTAATTCCTCTGCTAAAGTTTCGCATTGTAGTTTCACCATTAAAGAAGCTAAGGCTAAATTTTCTTGTTCTGCTTTGACAACAAGTTGACGAATATTAGTAGAGAAATGTTCAATATCTGCATCATTTAAGAGAAAATAATCTGGGTCTGGAGTTTGTTGTTTTGCATAGTTAATTCCTTGATTAATTGCCCATAATTTTCCTGTCCAACCATTCGGTAAATCTGCTCCTGAAATAACTTCTAGTTTTGTACAATTATTACCTTGTTGAGCAGTGCATCTTGCGACAATACTTGTGTTATCTCTGCTATGGTCGTCTACTAAGATTATTTTTAAATTCCCTGGATAATGTTGATTTAATAAGGAATTTAGCGTTTTTCGTAATAATTTTGCTTCATTTCTAGCAGGAATTATCACAGAAACTGACGGCCAATATTCGATATTTTCAATTTCTGTTTCTGATGTTGGCAATAGTCGTTGGTCTGCTAGCCAAAATTTTCCTCGAAAAATTAACAAATATATCCATATTATGAAGTTAGAAATTACCGTTATTAATACAATTTTTTGCTCCATAAATAAACCTTAAATTTTTTAATAAATCAATTACAAAAGTTTTATACTTGATGAGCTATAAAGTTTTAGCAGAATAGACAGCAGGGAAAAGCAAGCATAGATTAAGATTAAGATTAAGATTAAGATTAAGATTAAACTGTACTTCACTATCTTAAAAAGTCAAGATATTTCTTGGACTAAAAATTAGCCTAACTCTCAGAAATTTTTACAGCTTATTCCTCCTGACTCCTGTAAGGGTAATTTCCTACGGAATGTTTGGCAAAAATGAATTACCCCTAATTATTTATAGCAACAACCTAACTATAGCAATCCTATTTAAGTTGTAATATTTTGGTGGTAGGGGCTTTCCGGCCGTTTCGCTCCGCGACATGAAACGCCCCTACAGGAGTCATATCATGTCCGCTGGTATGGTCCTGTGTAAAAGTTAGGATGAATATCTACAGGAAATTTAAGTTTTTTCCAGCTTTTAAGCCTTCTGTTCTAGATAATTAAAGCCTTCTTCCTTCTTCCTTCTTCCTTACCTTACAATACCGATGCTACCGGATTTGATATCATAACCCAGGAATCAGGATTCATAATTTTCAAGGTTTTCAGTTCAAATTAACTATTACAAAAATTGTCACAACCAATGCGCGGATTGCTATATTCGTAGTAAACATTTATCACGCCTGGTATAATTAGTATTCCTATTACCAAATAAACGCAGAGAGAAACTTTGCTTATAACAGAAGGAATAAACTATATTTTTTCCCTCTGCTAAAAGCTTTAGAGCAACTAAGCATCTGGGCAAAATAACCAGTGCATTTTTAGTCGGCAAGGAGTAGGGAAATAACTACTAAAAAATTTCAACATAACTCAATAGTAAATATACCAATAATTATGTCTAACTACTTACAGCAATTTTTAGGATAGTGAGGTACAGTTTAATACTAATTTCTCTTCCCTATTCCCTATTACCTATTCTAAAGTTTGAGAACTTTGTACCTCATTAACTCCAAAACTGCTGTAAAATTCATTGACTAATCAAGGTAAAAATATTTTTCACTTTTCGACAAGCCTACAAAACCTAAAGATTAATAATTTCTACCACTTCTAAATTCTCAGCAGGTGTAAATCCAAATACACGGGAATAAAAATAAAATTCTCCATCCAAAGCACGTTTAATATTCTCTGAACGGCGAAAACCATGTTGTTCTTCTGGAAAAGCAACATAAGCTACTGGTAATCCTTTTTGCTGCAAAGCTTCTAGCATTTTCTCAGCTTGATTTGGCGGTACAATTTTATCTTCTAACCCTTGGAAAAAAATTACAGGGCAAGACAAACCCTCAGTAAAATTAATCGGCGATCGCTGTTGATAAATCTCTTTTTTTTCAGGATAAGGTCCGATTAATCCATCTAAATAACGGGATTCAAATTTATGAGTATCTGTTGCTAAAGCTTCTAGGTCACTAACTCCATAATAACTGGCTCCTGCTTTAAATACATCCTTAAAAGTTAAGGCACATAAAGTAGTATAACCTCCGGCACTACCACCAGAAATAGCCATACGATTACTATCTACTAATCCCTGTTTAGCTAAATATTGAGCGCCATTTACACAATCATCAACATCAACAATACCCCAATTATTTTTTAGTCTTTGCTGATACTCTCTTCCATAGCCAGTACTACCTCCATAATTAACATCAAGTAAGGCAAAACCACGACTTGTCCAATATTGAATTTTTAAGCTTAAACTACTAGAAGTTGCTGCTGTTGGACCGCCATGACTTTTGACTAAAAGAGGTGGTTTTTCTCCTACAGGTGGAGTGTAATCTTTATTAGTTGGTGGGTAAAATAAACCATAAGCAGTCTTACCATTTTCTGTAGGAAATTCTATTGCTTGAGGAATAGATAAATAACCAGAATCAATTTTTAAATCCGTAGAACGTTTTAAAATATCAATGGCACCTGTAGATAGATTTAGTTGTACAACTGCACTAGGTTCTGTGGGGGAACTTCCCAGAAAACAAACTCGACTTCCTTGTGCTGTTAAACAACCAATAGAAGTATAGGGTATTTCTATTTCCTGTAGATGTTTTTTAGTAGTATTAAGAGTCGCCAAATGCCCAATTCCATTCTGAGCAAAAGTGCAGAGAATTTTGTTGGGTGCTGTGAAGGTATAAGTAGACATTCCAAAAACCCATTGTGGCATTCCAAACTCGGCATCTAAAGGATACAATGGAGCTACATTTGCAGTCTCAGTAACTCCTGGCACTTGATAGAGATTCCACCATTTAGAGCGATCGCTCACAAAACATAACATTCCATCTGGCGACCACTGGGGTTGAAAAATTGATTCTTCTTTCCCTCCAGCAACGAACTTACCTTCATCTAATGAACCATCTGTATTCACCTGAGCGACCCATAACTCCGTACCATCCCAAGGCATATTTGGGTGGTTCCAACAAATCCAGCAAAGTTGCGAACCATCGTTACTCAGACGAGGTGAGGCATAAAAATCATAACCCTCTGCTAATATCTGGATATCTTCTCCATTTTTCAGGTTAATGCTAACTATCCTATTCGTAGGTTCCCCACCCTTTGTATGATCTTCCTGAATACAAATTAAGCGATCGCGCTGTTTATCTATCACACCGTCAGCATAACGTAGATTTGCTTCCGGAGTTAAAGGTTGGGGTTCTGTACCTGGTGTTTGACGATAGAGACGTTGATCGGCAAAGTTAGAAAAATAAATCGTACCATCTGCCACCAAAAAAGCTCCACCACCGTATTCATGGACGCGGGTGCGTACGTTAAAAGGTGGAGGAGTAATGTCAGTTGTCTGTCCATCTGGACTGTGACGCACAATTACATTTCGTCCACCCTCTGAAGGTCGTCCTTCAATCCAGTAGACATCATTACCATCAATGGTGATACTACTAAGTCCAATTGTTCCGGCCACAATTAAATCGGTAGTTATAGGGGATTTCCAAGAACCTAAAGGTGCTATTTGTGTCATAGTTAGGATGAATATATAGTGCAGGATTTAGTATTTAATTGTGTCATTGTTGGTTGTCAAATTCTATATATTCCGTTTCATTTAAAGAATTACTAGATTATTGAGCAACTGGAGCAATGGATAATTAACAACAAAGTAACTGTTATAACAAATTTTTAGGAAAATGGGGAAATGTCTTAAGCTTTTAAGATTCAATTAGGTAAAAATTTCAAAAGCTATTTAGTTACTAATGATGTGTTTTTATTGCTCTAGGAAAAGTGAGTATGGGCAAGTGTCCACTTTTTTTTATGCTGAATAAGTTGGGAAAAAAGGCGATCGCAAAGGGGAAGGTCGTTCTATCCCTCCTTTTTCTTTCGTTTATTTTGTAGATGAAGTGAAAGCGATAGGTATTCTCAGAATAAAAAGTTTTTTCTACTTAAATAAATTGAGTTAATTATCAAATCTTTCTTGAGTTTAAAGAAGCAGTCAGCATTTAGCACCCACTCCTCTAGTTCCCCTCCCAGAAAGGGATAAAAATGAATTTTTTTTTAGCGTCAAGATGGGGATTTTCATCTTAGCTCCAAAAGCTAATAGCTGAATGCTAAAAGCTGATAGTTAGTTCAACAGATTCCTCAGATTATTTTTCAGTAAAAATACTAGCAAATTATTCCTAAATTGACAGTATATTTGGGTAGAGTTCTAATCAATAATAATCAGGTTTATGGGTTAAATAAGGGTGTCTGGATGCAGAAGCACGACCTAACGCTAGAAGACTTGCAAATTGCTAATAATCTAAAGGGAATAGCAAATATTTTTGAGAAACTTGGCTACAACACAACAGTAGAACCACTTAGTATAGAAGAATTAGAGTTACCAACTAAAAGTTTTCAAGCTGTGAAGGATATGACTGTCAGTCTCAAACCTTGGCATGATGTTGCATTGTGGCAATGGTTAGAAGATTGTAGTTTTCCCAGTAACAAAGAAGTCAGGGAAAAGATTACTAATGTCACTGGAAATTGGTCGTTTCTGCTGCAAAAGTTCTATCAACTAGCGAACTCTGAACCTAGTCGCTGGCAAGATGCTTTAGATAATTTGGAACAGCAGTTACAAAATCCTGAATTTGTAAGGGAGGTATATCTATCAATGGGATTTGATAATTCCCAACCTCAACGACAACAAGTGTTGAAAATTTTAGCTGAATTAGGAGAAGAATCGGTTGAGGATTTAATTGAACTTGTTGACGACATTCCACTTGATGATGCTATTTTTGATGTTTTAGAAAGAGCAGTAGAGAATTTACTTAAAGATTTTAAACGGCAACAAAGTAGCAGTAAATTGAGACCTAAGTTAAATAAATTATTGCAGAAAATTTACTTTTTTTTGGAAGAGCAAAGTAATGATTTATTAGAGTTAGAATATCGAGAAATTATCGAACGAGTGTTGGAAGTAATTGCTACAGAAAATCTTCGGAGTATTGAAAGAGAAATTAAGCAAAAATGGCAGCATTATGTTGATAGTAATTATATTAATAGTTTAGCGTCTGACTTAGATGAACTTTTTGTTGATGCAGAACTTTATTATCAACTTGAAGAGGAGAAAAAATCAAACCCATTGGAGATGATAAAAGCGGAAGATATTCAGTTAATTTGTTATCAATGGTTTAAACCTCCAATTGTTTCAACAGAAGAATCAAAATCAATCTACAACGGTTTTCATTTAGGTAGACTAAAGTAGGGAAATTCTATGGAACTTCCCTACAAAGTTTTATTGATAAAGGCGATCGCTATTGTTGGCAAATGGTTGGGATGAAGTATTGATGACAGTGTGAGCGTCTCGCTCACGCACAGGAGCAGGAAAATTGCTCACACACAGGAAAAATTTTTGGCGTTGCTGAATGATTGTATGATTTTTAGTAGGGGCGATTTGCGAATCGTTCCTACAGTAGTCAGTAGTCAAAATAGCTTTTTTCCTTACTATCAATCTTACTCCGATACGAACTTCATATCTTATTTCAGCAATGCCAAAATTTTTAGATGCTTCGCAAACTATTAAAAAAGCGATCGCCTCTACAAAAAACTATCCTCGTCTAACTTTTTCTACAACATCCTCATCCTTGCTGTTACTATAACCAGTTTTCCCGTTACCATTACCATTAACATGACCATTACCATTCCCATTTTCCTCAAAAGCTACATCTATCTCATAACCCCCTACCAAATCTTCAGCAGACGACTTACCAAATAAACTCAACTGTAGACCCTTTGCCATTACATAAAACACTGGCACTACATACAAACTCAAAATCGTAGACACCAACATACCACCCATAACTGACATTCCGATGGAAACCCGACTAGCAGCACCCGCACCAGAAGCAAAAGCTAATGGCATTACTCCGAAAATTGTGGAAAACGCAGTCATCAAAATCGGACGAAAACGTAACCGTGATGCCTCAACTGCTGCCTTAGTAATAGACATTCCCTCTGCCAATAACTGGTTAGCAAATTCCACAATCAAAATAGAATTCTTAGTCGCCAAACCAATTAACATAATCAACCCAATACGACTATAAACATTAATCTCTAACTGTGCTAACCACAACGCCCCAAAAGCACCCAACAAAGATAAAGGCACTGCCAATAAAATCACCACCGGGTCGATATAACTCTCAAACTGAGCTGCTAACGTCAAAAAAATAAAAATCAATGCCAACCCAAAAATATATACCGTTGCTTTACCTGCATCTCGAAACTGGGATGACTGACCCTTTAAATCTACCCGCATATCAGCAGGTAAAATCCTATCCGCCAAATCATATAACGCTTGCAACGCCTCACCCAAACTAACTCCTGGTGCCGGACTTCCTGTAATAGTTGCCGAACGAAAGCGGTTAAAATGGTTAATTTCAGGAGGAGTTGTGCTTGTCTTCACAGTCACCACATTACTCAAAGGTATCATCTCCCCTTGCTGAGTTCGCACATATAGATCCTCAATATCTTGGAGATTATTGCGAAACTCATCCTCAGCTCGCACAATTACATCATAGCGTTGATTTCCTTGAGTAAAATTCGTAATATCTTCCCCACCCATCATAATTTGTAATGTCTGAGCAATATCCTCTACCGATATTCCTAAATTAGCAGCTTGGGAACGATTAATTTCTACTGTTATCTCAGGTTTATTAATTGTCAAGTCTGTGTCAACATTATTTAGTTGGGGTAACTGTTGCGCCTCATTACTAAATTCTTGAGATACTCGTGCTAATTCTTCAAAATCATTTCCCTGCAAGACAAACTGTATGGGGCGACTGCGACCACTACCAGGTAACGAACCAGGATTAATTGGAAATACTCGTGCATCTGTAATTGGTGCAAATGCTCCAAACAACCGTTTGACAACTTCTTGTTGTGCTTGCTCTGGTTTTGTGCGTTCTGACCAGGGTTTAAGATTAGTGAAAGCAAAAGCTCGGTTAGCTTGAGCTGAACGACCAAACCCGGTAATACTGAAATAACCTCTCATTTCTGGCACTTGAGCAAGTTTATCTTCTACCTGACCCATGACATTGTTAGTATATTCAACGCTTACCCCTTCTGGTGCAGTTACAGAAACAAATACCCGTCCCCGGTCTTCTGTAGGCAAAAACCCTTGAGGCAACTGTTGGAATAACCAAATTATTACCCAAAAAGATAAGACAAATCCTAAAATTACTAATGGTTTTACTCCCATCAACAGACGTAATGAGCGATCGTATATTACTGAAATGCGACTTAGAGCATAATCAAATAAATCTAGAGGAATGGCAAGTAGACGGGAGAGAAAATTTCCTTGTTTTCCTGATTCGTGTTTTTTGAGAATTCTCCCTGACAATGATGGTGCAAGAGTTAAAGCAACGAAGGTGGAAAATACTACTGACACTGCAAGAGTTAGGGCAAATTCATTAAATATTTGTCCGGAACTACCACCAGAAAATCCCACAGGTAGAAATACTGCAATTAAGACAATAGTTGTGGCAATTACAGCAAATACGACTTCCCTCACTCCTAATATTGCTGCTTGCATGGGAGTTTTCCCTTCCTCTTGGATATATCGAACAATATTTTCTAAGACCACAATAGCGTCATCTACTACCAAACCTGTTGAGAGGGTGAGAGCAAATAGGGTGAGAGTGTTGATGGAAAATCCCATAAAAAACATTACCCCAAAAGCTCCAATTAGGGAAACAGGGATAGTAATAGTGGGAATGAGAGTTGCTCGCCAATCTCTGAGAAATACATAGATAACTAAGACAACTAAACAAATTGCTAATAGTAAACTTTTCCAGACTTCTTTGATGGCAGCTTCTACAAATGTTGAGTAGTCAACGCTGACGTAATATTTCATTCCATCTGGAAAATCTTTAGATAATTCTTCCATCTTAGTTTTGACACCCGTGGCAACTTCTATAATATTTGCCCCGGAAAGTTTACTAATTCCCAGACCTATTGCTGGTTTTCCATTGTAGCGGGCAATTGTCCGATCGCTCTCTGCTCCAATTTCTGCTCTACCAATATCTCTTAATCTTGTCAGAGAAGAATCATCATTTCGTCTGATAATCAAGTTTTCATAAGCTTCGGGGTTTTGTAGACGACCAATAGTACGAATCGGATATTCTGTAGATTTTCCTTCTATTCTGCCACTGGGAATTTCTACATTTTGTCGTCTGAGAGCTGCTTCCACATCTAAAGCAGTAATATTTCGAGCAGCCATTTTTTTAGGATTTAACCATAGTCGCATGGCGTAGCGACGTTCCCCACCAATTAAAATACTACCCACCCCATCAACAGTTTCTAAGACATTTTTGATAAATTTATCTGCATAGTTACTTAACTCCAACGGTGAATATTTTTCCCCAGTTAAAGCTAGCCAAATAATTCTTTCTTCATCGCTACTTCGTTTAGAAACTACTGGCGCATCAACTTCATCCGGCAGTCTTCTCATGGCGCGGGAGACACGACTACGAACATCTTGAGCTGCTGCTTCTATATCCCGACTCAGTTCAAATTCAACATTTATGGAACTCGAACCTTCCCTTGTAGTAGAGGTGAGAGTTTTGACACCTTCAACGCCATTAATTTCTGCTTCCAGAATTTCTGTTACTTCTGTTTCCACTACTTCTGGGTTAGCTCCTGGGTAGTTAGTTCGCACGCTGACCACTGGGGGGTCGATACTAGGAAATTCTTGTACTGGTAAGCTAACATAACCCACTAATCCTACTAGGATAATTAGTAGGGAACACACTGAGGCAAATACTGGTCTTTTGATGAAAAAATTGGTAAACATTGGCAGAATTTAGAATTTAGAATTTAGAATTAAAAATTCAAGAAGGTCAAAACTCAAAAGTAAAAAGTAATATTTTGAATGTGACTAAGTGGGTAAATCTGATTACATCTTAACTGCAAATACCTAGTTTATTTGCTTATTGATTGAGAAAATTTCAAAGCTTTAACCCTCTTGGTACTAAGAAAAAGAATGTTTTGGTAAACTTTTTCCTCCTAATACCTTCTTTTTTCCT
>NZ_JBNHEP010000061.1:0-67260 GCF_050015995.1 Dapis brunnea BLCC-M229
ATTACTTGCAGTAGCTATCAACTCACCATCGGGGCTAAATTCTGCACTGTTGACCACACCCTGATGCCCTGATAGAGTTGTCATCAGAGTGCCGTCTAGTTTCCACAGTTTCACTGTTTTGTCATTACTTGCAGTAGCTATTAACTCACCATCGGGGCTAAATTCCGCACTGTTGCCTGAAGACGAGTTTGACTCTAAGGAAGGCGACCACACTTTCCCATTTACTAAGGGTATCTTGCTGTATCCCTTAATTGGCTTCTTCCCTATGTTCTTACTACTAGAAGATGGAATCATATAGGATGATGGAATCAAGTGGTTATACTCCCGCCAGTCTGTCATTTCATGCAATATTCCTGCTATTTGAAAAGGGATGTCAGGCTTAAGCTGACCATCATCTTGCCGTTTCTTTAATTCTTTCGCAAGTTCAATAATATCTAACTGTGTCTCTAAACTTTTATCAAAACGGGATTCTAAAGTGGCTATTTCAGCTCTCATGTTAGCATTTTCCTCACTTTCAACAGCCTTACGCCTCTGAAACTCAGCCAACATCCCCGCCCCAGAAACCAAAACCAAACCAACCGTCAACCCCAAAACAGTTAACTGCCTCCGGCGCTGTCGTTGTGTCTGTTCCCGATCGCGCAACTCCAAACTCCGCTCAATAAACTTCAGCTGCTCCCGACTCAACTCCGACAACCTTTCCTCATGCCATTTCTCCGCCTCCACCAAAAGCAACCCCCGCAACAACGCCCCATTATCCTTATCCTTCTCCACCCATTCCGCCAACCTACCCTTCAACTTTTCCTGCCAAACCCGAAACTCCCGACTCACCGACATCCAACTCCACAACATTCCCCATTCTCTAATCAACGCCTCATGGATAACCTCCACCGTTTCCTCACCAGTTTCATCCCGCCCCGTCACCACCAACCGAGCATCAGCTAACCGCCTCACCAGATCCTAATTATCCACTCCCACCTCAGCACGAGTCGCCACCTTCCGAGTATCCTCAGTTCCCATCCCTGGTTGCACCAACTGAATAAACACCCGTTCCGCCTTTTCTCTATCTGCCTCACTCAACTTTTCATAAACATCATCCGCATAACTCGCCAACGCCTTCTCAACCCCTCCCACTTCCTCATAACCTTCGTGAGTAAGCTGACCATTACTTTGCTTACCCCACAAAAGCTCCAGAGCAAATTCCAACAAAGGCAAATTACCAGGCGATCGCTCCACATCCTTTAAGATCCGTTCAGTCAACCCCGCCTCCAACCGCACCCCCAACTTTTGAGCAGGCATTTCAATAACCGACTGCAACTCCTGACTATTCATCGGTCCCAAAAAATAAGTTACGCTCCTATTACTCCCCCCTTTCAAAGTCACACTTTTCTTACCCCCCCCTTTCAAAGGGGGGTTGGGGGGGATACTTCCCTGCAAACCTTCCCCAGGGGCGTTAGGAGGGATACCCTGCAAAGCATCCGCCAACGAACGGTGAGACAAAGCATACCCCAAAAAATCAGCCCGCAGAGTAATAACCAAAGTCAACTCCGGCATTTGCCCCAACCCCTGCAACAGCATATCCAAAAATCCCGGACGCACCTCCTCAGACGAGAGAGTATAAAGCTCCTCAAATTGGTCCGCCACCAACAACATCCGAGAACAATTTTGCTTGGCCAAAATACGCCTCAGCACATCCGGCAAATCTATTTCTTGCTTTAGCAACATCTGCGCCTGTAGTTTAATTTCCCCAAGTTGTTGAGTCTCACTCATCTCAGTTTCCAATAGAGGCACCAAGCGAGCAGCCAAATTATAAAACGGGCGATCGCCAGGACGAAAATCTACCATCAACCACCCCTGCTGAGAGCGCAACTGAGGAATTAACCCCGCAAATACCACCGAAGACTTACCACTGCCAGAAGGCCCAATAACCGCCACAAATTGTTGTCGTGCCACTGCTGCCACAAGCTGTTCAGTGAAAGCCTTCCGCCCAAAAAAGTATTCTGCATCAGCTTCTCGAAATGCAAACAAACCTTTGTAGGGACAAGCAGCAATTAACCGCTCCTGCAACTGAGGCCATGCTGCCATCAATATATTAGTGGGAATAATAAACGCCGCCTTAGTATCCAGTCGTTGTTTTTCCGCAGCAACGGCCATCCCCACCACACCCTCTAAAGTTTCGTCCCAAACAGGAGTACCACTAAAACCTTCCTGCAAAGCATAACCAGTGTTGTCAATATCTTCTAGTTGGACCCAACCATTAGCAGTACCACCCCGTAACACCCCATTGGCCCAGACTCCATTTTCCTTACCCTTGGGAAACCCAAAAGCACGAAAATTATGCCCCCAATATTCCTCAGAAGTCATCAACCGGACTGGGGAAGTATTATTAGGAATAGTTATTAATTCCAAAACAGCAATATCTTCTAAATCTTTGTCTGGATTAACAGGCAACCAGAAAATTACTTTAGCTGTCAGAAATTTCCCTGGTGAAACTTGGGGAAAATCTAATTTAACTTCTGTTGTTGGCTTTTTGGCACTATTACCAGTTATGTTTAATGCCAAAGCTACTACATGAGCGCAAGTCAGAATTTGATTTTCAGATACTAAAAAACCCGCTCCTTTTACTTGGTTTGACTGAGAATAAATTCTGACAATAGAGTGGTCAAAATTAAGTATTGTAGTCATTATTTATTATGCCATTTTAGAGTAATTTCATAGTTAACTTCTGCCTCTCCAGAAGCAATAATTGCACCCATTTCAGCACTTAATTTAATCCCAAATTTTACCTCTACTTCATCAGCAGGTTCATTCATACTTCTGACTTTTTTTATAATAGTATTAGCCACAGGTTTAATTTTTTCCATAGCTGCATCAAAGCTTTTATTAGCCTTCCGAGCTACATCATCTGTTATGCCAATACGGTCATCCATTTGTTGGGGAGGCGCATCTACTTCGATAAGAATAGAGTCACCATCTTCTAGAGGAAATTCTACAATTTGCTTCATAATAATTTGTTTAAATTTTTTGTTTAAAATTATCCTAACTTAGGGAATATCATAATTTGTTGTTGCGGTTTAGCGCTCTACATATTTCTCTGGTGCTAAAGCGTAAAAACGAGGCTAATTATAAATATTTTACCTAAGTAGCCAAGTTTAATTAGGGTTTGCGCTCAAAAGTCTTATGGGTGAGGGTAGGAGTCAGGAGACAGGAGACAGGAGGAGTCAGGAATTTAGAGGAGGCACAAGGAAGAATTATCCCTTGATTTTTCGGCTCTTGTCAACCGAAAATCCTAACATGAATGAGCTTTAATCTGTTCCCTATCCCTTTGTTAGATTTACCCTACAATAAATCTATTAAATAACTTTCAACCAGAATAAAATGTAGCATTTTATGACAAAACGGAAATAACAAAAAAGCTACTTCCGTTTATTTTTTATTTCAAAACTTCCCTTACGGGTAATATTTACTGTGATAAGATTTTTCAACACAAAATACTGTTAAACCTTGAGCCATTCATTAGCTTGTGCTAAATGATTATTGTCAAACACTTTAACAGGACAAGGCCAGATAAATCCAAAGATTTTTGTCGCTCCTAGAACCCATTTATTATCAGAGACAACCGCTATTTTTGCCCAAGCTGTTAGGTGTTGAAAACCAACTTTCGTATCATCCCATAAAGCTTTAGCATCAAATCCTAAAAAATCATTGTCTAAATGATAAAGCAAGCGTATTTTACGGTGTTCTTTTAACTTAGCTTCTACAGCAGGAATCAAAACTGACTCGTAATCTTCTCCTGTCACTTGGCCATGAGCAGTAAAGGCAAGAATATTATCCGGTTGATTGGAAGTAATTTCAATCATAATGACCCTCCTAGATTTCAATCTATACCAGATGGGTTTGTAGAGTTTAACCCTACCTTTATTATAGAACTTCACACGCCAGTTCAACAAATAAATTTTAATCAGAGTTGACTTGAGACTAAGACAAACAAGTTAATTAATTTCATAATTTTGTCTAATTTCCTCTAAAATTTGTCTGAAATCATTATAATTAGAAATTATCTACCTAAATTCTAAGTCTAATCATCCCTACATCCGTGTCAACATCCCTCTCATGCTTTTACTAAATTAATTATGTTACTAGAACTTGCTATTGGTGATGCTTACGGCGCAGGTTTTGAATACGCAGATATTGAGTTAATTAAACAACACAATAATCTGTTTAATTATGTGAAGCACCCCCGCCATAAACTTATTCCTGGTTCCTATACAGACGATACTCAAATGAGTATTGCTATTGCTGAAATGATAATTTCTAGGGAACCTTGGACGCGAGAAAATTTAGCTAATAAATTTGTTGAAGCTTTTAAAAGAGATGAAAGAGAAGGATATTCTCGAAAGTTTTATGACTTTTTAAAACAAGTGAAAAATGGGAAACAATTTTTAGCAGAAATAATTGGTACAAGCGACAAAAGTGGCGCTGCAATGCGAGCTGCTCCTATCGGTATTTTTCCGACCATTAAAGAAGTAAAACAAAAAGCAACTATTCAAGCAACTATTACTCATAATACTCCTGACGGAGTTGATGCAGCGATCGCCTCAGCATTAATGAGTCATTATTGTATTTATAACTTAGGAAAAAAAAGCCAATTAGGAAAATTTATTCAAACCCATGTTCCGGGAAAACCTTGGTCAGAACCTTGGGATAAAAAAGTAGGTTCTAAAGGTTGGATGAGTGTTAGAGCTGCTATTACTGCGGTACAAAGAAATGATACAATGAGCAGCTTATTGATGGATTGTATTAATTTTACAGGAGATGTAGATACAGTGGCAACTATAGCTTTAGCTGCCGGTTCCTGTAGTCAAGAAATGGTTCAAGATTTGCCAGAAAATCTCAAACTCTTATTAGAAAATGGTAACTATGGTCGAGATTATTTGATAGTTCTAGCTCAACAACTTATGGCTATGAAAGTTTGAAGTAGAGGCAGGTTTGATAGATAAATTTAGGTGAAAACCAATAATTTATTTTCCTAACCTACTACTACAAAAGTAAATTCTACAACACAAATTCTACAAAACTAAATAATTATAGGAGTTAATTTAGCCCGATACTATGAGTAGGTAACATTTACTAACTAATATACAGTAGAACCTTATCTACTGAGGAGATATCTCCCAATCTCTACAAGAAAATTTTGTAAACGCTTTTACTACTTATGTTCTCTTGGTTATCGGCTAAACATTTGTTAGCAAACTATTAACCCTATATAATTAGTTTTTTATGATTTAGTAGCGACCACCACCACCTCTGCGGTTATAACCTCCACCAGCGGGTCTTCTATCTTCACGAGGCTTTGCCTTGTTAACTTTTATGTCACGACCCATCCACTCAGCACCATCAAGTGCTTCAATAGCAGCAGTTTCTTCTTCCTCTGTACTCATTTCTACAAACCCAAAGCCACGTGGGCGTCCTGTTTCACGGTCAGTTGGTAACTGAACTCGCTTGACAGTACCATAGTCCTTAAAAACTTCAGATAGGTCTTCTTGTGTGACCTCGTAGGATAAGTTACCTACATAAATTGACATAG
Source organism: Dapis brunnea BLCC-M229 (assembly GCF_050015995.1). Lineage (NCBI taxonomy): Bacteria > Bacillati > Cyanobacteriota > Cyanophyceae > Oscillatoriales > Microcoleaceae > Dapis > Dapis brunnea. The sequence continues at coordinate 5,585 of NZ_JBNHEP010000061.1, forward strand.
ATTTTCTCCCAAATTTAGAGATGTGTAGAGATTTAGACTTCGGAGAGAAGCTTGCCAATAACGACAGGAAAGTAACCCTCAATATGAACAAACATTACAACCGAATTTATTCTCACCTTATATAATAACACAGTATATACTAAATATTCAGAGACTTTTGTGAAAATATCAAAATATAAAATATAAAATTACGACATGACCAGGGACATTCTCCTCAAACAAAGAAAGTCAAAAGTCAAAAGTCAAAAGTCAAAAGTTATAAGAAAAGGAAGAATCTAAGCAAAGAAATTATTTTAAGAGTATATCAAGTGAAGTCGCAAATACGATAACTTTATAACCTGATTTCATATTAGTTCCAACTTCTGACTTCATTAAAATTCCCGAAATAATGAACAATGGTTTGCTCTGTAAAACTTATAGAAGCATTAACCATTGAACACTAATCGGGATTAACCACTAGAAGTAAGCGACTTAAAACAACAGAAAGTTCGCCTACTAAAGTTAAATGTAAGCTTTAAAGTTGCTTGACCTCAGAAACCAACTTAGCAACCATATCCTTAGCACTACCAAACAGCATCATAGTCTTATCCTTGTAGAACAAATCATTGTCCACACCAGCAAAACCAGTGCTGAGACCGCGCTTAATCACAATAGTATGCTTTGCTCTATCCACGTCTAGAATGGGCATCCCATAAATTGGACTATTCTGGTCTGCACGAGCTGCAGGATTCACCACATCATTAGCCCCAATCACCAAGGCCACATCTGCTTGGTCAAATTGAGGATTAATGTCATCCATATCGTATAACTGAGGATAAGGGACATTTGCTTCTGCTAATAATACGTTCATGTGTCCAGGCATCCGGCCAGCAACTGGGTGAATAGCATACTTTACTTCAACACCCAATCCTTCCAACTGGTCTGACAACTCCCTTACAGAATGTTGAGCTTGAGCAACGGCCATACCATAACCAGGCACAATTACTACAGACCGAGCATAACCCAACATCATTGCACCCTCTTCTGGGTCAATACTATGAACTGTCTTATCAGTTTTGCCACCTGCACCAGCAGCAGCACCGCCACCTTCACCAGTACCAAACGCAGCAAATAGTACATTAGTTAAGGAACGGTTCATACCCTTACACATGATAACTGTGAGGATAATACCAGAAGCACCAACCAATGCACCAGCGATGATTAACATATTGTTCATCACCACAAAACCAGCCGCACTAGCAGCTAATCCAGAGAATGAGTTCAACAAAGAAATCACCACTGGCATATCACCGCCACCAATGGGGATGACGAACATTACACCTAATACCAGAGACACACCTACCAATGCTAAAAACACGGGTAAGTTGAATGGCGTGACGCATAGATAAACACTGCCAACAATAAACCCACCAAATAATAGAGCATTAACAGGTTGCTGTAATGGGAAAGTGATGGGGGAACCACTCATAATTCCCTGTAGTTTTGCAAAAGCAATTACAGAACCTGTAAAAGTTACTCCACCAATTAATACGCCCAATAATGCTGTAATAGTAGTAGGTAGTGGGGGAGACTGAGCAACAGCTAGAAACCGCCAAAATTCACCTACTGCAACCATTGCAGAAGCAGCACCACCCAAACCATTGAATAAACCAACCATTTGAGGCATGGCAGTCATTTCTACTTTGTAGGCAGCGATCGCTCCAATAATTGAACCAATAACGATTCCGATCAGAATCATTTCATAGTTCAAAACTTCTTTTTCGAGTAGGGTTGCTACAATAGCAATCAACATCCCTACTGATGCTAACAAATTACCATTACGAGCTGTAGCTGGAGAACCCAACTTTTTCAGCCCCACGAAAAATAAAGATACCGCTACTAGGTAGCTTAACTGAATTCCGGTTGGTATAAAGTCACTCATTATGCAGCCTCCTTCTTCTTGAACATTTGCAACATCCGGTCTGTTACTAAAAAGCCACCAACTACGTTAATGGTGGCAAAAACGACAGCAATTAAACCTAAAATTACAGTGACATTCCAATCTTTGTCACCAGCAATAATTAGTGCGCCCAAAACTGCAATTCCGGAGATAGCATTTGCTCCAGACATCAGGGGAGTGTGCAGAGTTGGTGGCACTTTGTTAATCACTTCAAATCCGGCAAATGATGCCAAGACGAATACGAATAAAGCTGCAATTAATGTTTCGCTCATAGTCTTTTCACAGTGAATTGTTGACTTTTTGCTTTGAGAGCAGAAGGAAGAAGAAAGAGGGAAGAAGGAAGAAGTTTAATCTTACCTTGTTTCAACATATTCAATAATTCCTCATTTCATTACCTAGTGCTATAGTTGCTGAAGTTGATTTTTCTTCATATTGCTTTTAGCTTTCTTCAAAAATATCAATACCTAATTTACTTAATAAGTTAGATTGATTTGACATTTTAACTATTAGAAATTTTTAAAACTAGCAATACTTTTCAGTGAGGAATTATTTAACTACCAACAGCAACACCCAAAGCATCTTTTACTCTTTGATTACGAATTTCACCAGCATGGGTAACACAAGCACCAGCAATGATGTCATCCTCAAAGTTAAGATTTAGTTCTCCATCTTTAATCATCAACTTGAGCAAAGCCGTAATATTTTTAGCATACAACTCACTAGCATGAACTGGCATAGTTGCTGGTAAATTGACAGGACCGATAATAGTCACGCCATTCCACTTTACATCTTTGCCTGCTTCAGTACATTCACAGTTACCACCTTGTGCGGCTGCCATATCAACTATTACTGCTCCTGGTTTCATTTGGTCTACCATTTCCTTAGTTACTAGCAATGGTGCTTTTTTACCAGGAACTTGAGCAGTCGTAATGACAATATCCGAAGCAGAAACGTGCTGTGTCAGGACTTCACGAGTATGTTGTTTAGCTTGCTCAGAAAGTTCTTTCGCGTAACCGCCCTCAGCAACAGTATTTTCTTGGAGAGTCACATCTACAAATTTTGCTCCCAAGCTTTGCACTTGCTCTTTAACTTCTGGACGAATATCAAATGCTTCTACTATCGCACCTAGACGACGAGCAGTAGCGATCGCCTGTAAACCTGCAACTCCTGCACCCATAACTAATACTTTAGCAGGCTTAATAGTACCTGCTGCTGTAGTTAACATGGGGAAAAACTTAGGTAAAGCAGCAGATGCCAGCAAAACAGCTTTATATCCACCAATATTCGCTTGGGAAGATAAAGCATCCATAACTTGCGCCCTACTGGTACGAGGGATCAGTTCCATACTGAATGCAGTTACTTTACGTTCAGCTAAACGCTTTACAATAGCAGGGTTTCCTAGGGGGTTGAGAAAACTAATAAGAACAGAACCTTCTCGCAATTTATCAACTTCTGATTCCTCTAGTACCCCAATTTTTAGGAGTACCTCAGTTTCACGCCACAAGGTGTCACTATCAGAAATTATCTTTGCTCCAGCTTGTTCGTAAGTTCCATCAAAGAAGAAAGATTTTTCTCCCGCACCTGCTTCTACCTGTATTTCTAGCCCCTGTTTAACTAACTTGGCTATGACATCAGGAACTAAGGCCACACGAGATTCATTGACCAGAGTTTCCTTAGCTACCGCTATTCTCATAGATTCTCCTTGTCTACTAAAGTTTGATTTCCTTACCAGGGAACCGATACGATTTTGCTAACAAATGTTAACAATGCACAGTAATTAGATTACTGAGGGGGCATCTCCCAAAGTGGCAGAAAGATGTTCTGCCACGCTTTTTATAAAAATCCCACGCGCTCCATTTAAGTCACGCTCAAGACGAAAGCCCTACCTAAAATTAATGGGCCTGAGTTAGCTAGCTATCTTATGGTTTTTTACTACTTGCTTCTTATCTAAAATTATTAGGCTGATATTTCGTTGCTCATTGCTATCTTTAACTTATCTTATGAATTCAAGGTGGCCAGAGAAAAATCAAGTGACTTTTAATACCAAAAATTTGTGATTAAATTTGTCATTATCGAACCTATAACAAATTTCCATAAAATTCCTAATAAAAGGGAGTGTTAGAGAGTGAATGCACAAGTAAAGATTAAGACAGGGTATTGGATTAATCTTCAGTATGTTCGGTTAGTTACGGCTCCTAGTTAAGACTTTGGTTCGCGACTCATAAGTATTGTCGCCTAACCTACCTTACTGGACCGATAAAATATTGCAATAGTAGGGGGGGTGTTTGGTGTTCAAATTAATACATCAAGATTCAATCAAATGAACTCGCCCTAATGCACAAAATTAGTTGTGTCAATCCACTACTCCTGGATTTAATATTCATTTTACAAACAGTCTCTTAGGTATGAGATTGTTGCTGATAGATCTCAAGATCAAGATTTTTAATTTGAAGCTTGAATTGAGCTAATACCATGCATGAAAAAAGAATGTTACGAATAATCAGCAATATTAAAAGACTTGATCGTCCATGTCTATTTGACGAAAAAGATAAATTACGAAATAAAAAATGGTATCAAACTTATTGATTCTGACTCGATCCTCCTGACTTCCCCTCCCAGGAGGGGTTAGGGGTGGGTTGACTTTTAAGAAATAGCCTAACTATTTGTAGCAAAGATTTATCAATTTGGTATAAGTACCTCACTAGCTCAACATAATTAAATTTCACTATCTCCAAAGGGACTGGAACATACTGTGAGGAAGATATATTAATGGTTTTTGCTGATTGATATTTTGTTACATAATTAGGGCTTGCTGATTTATTCTCGCGCGTATTCCACAGATAAAGGTTTTAGCATTTTTTTGTCCTTAAAAAGTGCCAGCTTTTCGGTGGAAAGAGCTGCATAAAGCTAATATTTGGGGATGATTATGGCAAAAAAATCGAGGGACAATTTTTATGACTACCTGCTCTATAATTCCCCTAACTCCTGACTCGGTCCTCCTGACTCCTGACTCCTACCCTCAGGGCAAACGCATCTAAATTCTGGAAGCTTCTACCGTTAAGCTTTAGAGAATTAATGAGTATAAATACTTATAAGCCTGACATCCTTGCCCTGTCAGAACTTCAAAATAAGATGCGTTTGCCCTGCTCCTACCCTCACCCATAAGACTTTTGAGCGCAAACCCTAATTATGCTGACTTTGCACCCACCTAGTTAGGCAAAATTAATTACAAATCCTTTAAGTTTTTCTTGCCCTTTGCCTTTCTCTACGAAAAAATTTATCTAAACGTTGGTTGAAGACCCGCGCTCTCCATCTCCCCTAACCTCCCTTTGAAAGCTATCCGCGATTAGGAACTCCTGAAAACCTTGTGGTCTGTGTGGGGACTGTGGGGGGTGCAGGAAGTGAGAATCTTGTCTGTAGTTCTCAAAAAAATGTCTAATTCAATACACTTTTCTCCAGAAAAAGCATCTCAAAGGCTAATACATAATTTGTATATTTTGTCAAGTTTTATGTTAAGTAAAGATGTTGATAAATCATACCTTTGAGATAAATCATACCTTTGAAAGGAGGGGAGGGGAACTCAGAGATGGGAAAAGCAATCAATGTTGCGGTTTTACCAATAGTGTGGTATGGTAGTAATACTATGGCTGCTGGGCTAGCAGTGTCAGCGCCAATACCTCATGGGGGGAGATCCCTAGACCCCGCTGGCAAGTCTTTAGGAGCGTGCCTTTAGACCGGAAAGAGGCTCGACCTCTGAGGCTGGTGCATGGAAGCAGAAAGCCCTAATATCCCGATGCTTAGGAATCCCGCCCTGTATTGTAGAGCAGCCCTGGGTAGATGTCAATTGGTATGAATATTTATAAATTTGTCTGGCGCTGTAGTATAGTAGTCGCTGTTACTATCGCGGAAACTCTCACTCCTCTCAAATTTAGTCCGCGCTGCTTTATTTAACTTCTAACTTCTGACTTCAGCTATAAAATCCCTAGCTGTATTTATAAAATCTTGATAAAGTTTTAGTGAAGAGATTTTAAAGTTAGAGAAAATTTTATGAAACGTATACTTTCTGCTTTGATGGTAAGTAGTTGCTTAATAACAGGGTTCTCGATGGCAACTTTAGCTCAGGGAATGCCAGGATTTACATTATTTGGTGGGCCAGAACAGAAAAATCAGTTAAACTTCCGTTTAGATTCTGGTAAATCTGGGACTTGGGATCGTTATCGACTGCGAATACCAGCAAACAAATTAAATTTAGCAGTTGCCCAGTTATCAATTTTTTATCCTAATTACTATAAAGGTTCATTTGATACTGACGATATAGAAATTCGTGTTGGAGGAGGAAAATCTACAAAACCAGAATCAATACCCATAGATGAAGTAGTATGGGACAAAGAAAATAATTTTATAGAAATTTACCCTACTGAACCTATTCCTGCTGGTAATAAAATTGAGGTAGTTCTCAACAATGTAAGAAACCCTAGATTTGGTGGAATGTTCCACTTTAATGCCAATATCAGGACTCCTGGTGATGTACCTTTACTACGTTATATTGGCACATGGCTTTTGAGTATAGAGTAGAATATTTGAGTTGAGAATAGAGGAGGAATTGACCCAGACTAACTTTATTAAGATATCTATGCTACAATTGCAGATTGTGACTTTAAATTATTATTTAGATTAGTGGTGAAGGAGTAGAGAAAAATGACTCAGCGAACCTTACATGGTACCAGTCGAAAGAGAAGAAGAGTATCTGGTTTTAGAACAAGGATGCGTACAAGAAATGGCCGAGCAGTAATTAGAGCGCGTCGGCAAAAAGGTCGCGATCGTCTGGCAGTTTATTAGAGAGTATTTTCAGAATTTAGACAAGTTTGAATAAATCTCACCATGTTGCCTACAGAAAACAGGCTTCGTCGTAACAAAGACTTTAGTGCTGTATACCAGAAAGGAATTCGCAAAAATAGTTCTGATTTGGCTTTAAGGGCTATGTGTCATCAGCAAAGCCCGAAATTACCTCTAGATAAAGATAACTTGGAACCTCATAGACCTACTCGGATAGGCATTTCTATTAGCAAAAAGGTCAGCAAAGGAGCAGTAGTCCGAAATCGAATCAAACGCCAAATAAGATCGGCTTTGCGTCAAATGTTACCATGTATATCAAGAGGATGGGATCTCATAATCGTGGTAAAACCAACAGCCCAAAAGTGCAATTATGATGAATTTCTGCAACAATTAGAGAAGTTATTGGCACAAGCGGAGGTGTTGCATGGGTATTCGAGAGGAAGCCTTCTATGAGGGTGGTCCCCATATAGGAGATTTAATCTTTAATTTATTAATTGGCCTAACAATTATTGGCCTGCCTCTAACTGTTGCGGCTGTTGTTAGGGCCTTGTGGCTAAGGTATCGGATTACTAATCGCCGAGTTTCAGTCATAGGGGGCTGGATGGGACAAGATCGTACAGATATTGTTTACTCAGAAATTGTCAAAGTGGCCAAAGTCCCCAGAGGATTAGGGGCTTGGGGTGATTTAGCAATTACCCTGAGAAATGGTACTCGCTTAGAACTAAGGGCAATACCAAGATTTAGAGAAATTGAAGCTTACATAAGTGAAAAGATGACGGCCAAAACTCAAACAGCCGATAGTGCTACTAATTAATAATTATTCAACTATCGTTGACCAGATAAGTCTTTCAATTAGCTACTATAATATCAATCTAGACAAAAATGCTGATAAATTATTAGATTTACAAGTAGTTAACTAGATGTTGGAATTAGTAGTAATAAATAATTTCAAATCGTCAAAATTAGAAATATCACCAGCCCCAAGGTAGACATAAAATAATGGATTTTGGTATAGGATTTATTTCCAACAACATAATGCTGCCGATCCTAGACTTTTTCTATGGGATCGTGCCAAGCTATGGTCTAGCAATTGTAGCCTTAACTCTTGTAATTCGTGCAAGTCTCTACCCATTAAATGCTGGGTCAATTCGGAATATGCGTAAGATGAAAGTTACGCAACCTTTGATGAAGAAGAGACAAGAGGAGATTCAAAAACGCTATAAAGATGATCCACAAAAACAGCAGGAAGAAATGGCTAAACTGATGAAAGAGTTTAATCCATTGGCAGGATGTCTGCCACTGCTATTTCAAATGCCCATACTTTTTGCTTTATTTGCAACTCTGCGTGGCTCGCCTTTTACTAATATCAATTATACTGTAGATTTACAAATATTTCCTCAAGAACAGCTAGAACGAATTCAACCACAGGCTTATACAACTTCACCTCAAAATATATATATTAATGATGGTGTTCACTACCCAATTTTGGCTTTGATGCCTAGTGGTAATAAATTAGTTGTTGGAGATCAAACTCAGGTTGAGTTTCAAACAGAACAAGGAAAATCTTTAGCAACTTTGAAAGAGGAATATAATCAATCTGAAATCAAACCATTATGGACTGTTACTAAAGGTTCTGAAAGGGTTCAAATAGATCGAGATGGAAATTTAGTAGCTTTACAATCAGGTGAGGCGACAATTCAAGGTACAATTCCAGGAATTGCAGCAAATAAGGGGTTTCTATTTATTAAAGCCCTTGGTCGTGTCGGTGCCTTTGATGATGATGGGAAAATTCACTGGGACATATTAATTATGGTAGTTGGTTTTGGAGTTAGCATATATGCTAGTCAGACAATATCAGGTCAAGGAGCTGGAGCTAACAATGCTAATCCAAATCAAGACTCTATAAACAAAATTACTCCAATTCTATTTTCAGGAATATTTCTGTTTACTCCCTTACCAGCCGGTGTGCTACTTTATATGCTGATAGCTAACATATTTCAAACTATTCAGGCATATATTTTATCCAAAGAACCATTACCTGAAAATCTTCAGAAATTAGTAGAAGAGTCACAACCAAAAACAACAAAAACAGGAAAGGGAAGAGAAGCACTACCCTTTGAACCAGGACGTTCTAAGAAGAAAGCTTAATGCTAGTAATGAGCGATAGTTATATAGATCGAGATCAAGGACTAGATGAAGGACAGCAATGGCTAGAGAAACTGCTAAACTTAGCAAAAATTCCCGCCAAAGTCATAGCTCAACAACAAGAAGATTCCTATTGGTTGATAATAGATGAAACTAACCTGACACCAGAACAAGTTTCTGTTCTAGTGGGAGTTGATGGTAAGGTAATTGATGCTATTCAATACCTAACCAATACAATTCTGAATATAAGTAATAATGATTCAGAACAACATTTTGCCTACACTGTGGAAATAGCAGGTTATCGAGCTCGTCGCCAAGAAGAATTATTATTAATGGCTGAGTATGCAGCTAAAAAAGTACGTTTGACTGGTCAGGAGTATGAGTTAACATCTCTGTCTTCTACGGAACGTCGTCAAATACATACTATGCTCCAAGACTGTGAAGATCTAGAAACTTACAGTCATGGACAGGAACCAGACCGCCGTTTAGTCGTAAAAATTAGAAACTAACAACAAAGAGGAAAAATTGGGAGAAGATTATGATTTATAGACATTAACATCATTAATTTAAGTACAGCTAATTCAGAATTCTATACCTAAGAATTCTGGATTAGTGGTAAGGAATAAGTGGGGTGAAACAAAATGGAATTAATATATATTCCCAGTCTGTTGAAAAAAACCGATCGGACTGAATCGATCGAGTTTGAAGAGTTTATATTAGACTTGGAAACACTGACTCCAGTTAGGGGTTATTTACAAGTAACTCATCATGGAAATTATCTGGAAGTAAAAGGAAAATCCGAAACAATTATTACCCTCACTTGTGATAGATGTTTAAAACAGTATAACTATAAATTGGTGATTCATCCAAAAGAATTAATTTGGTTAAATGAAGTGACAACTCAAAAAGAGTTATTCCACATAGAGGCGGAAAATTCTGTGGAACATTTAGTAGAAACTTTGTCTCCAGATGGATATTTGAACCCTAGAGAATGGGTATATGAACAGGTTTGTTTAGCAGTTCCTCCCAGAAAGTTATGTGACAATAATTGCCAAGGTATACAATTATCTGATATGAATACCTCATCATCGGTTTTAGATAGTCGATGGGCTGCTTTAGAAGCGATAAAAAGGCAACTGAATAATAGTTGAGAGTTGACTTTGAGAGTAGATTATTAAGAATTAACTCAAAAAGAATTAACTCAAAAAAAGAATGGCAAAATTAACAATTATGAATAGTAATATATTTATCAAGAATTTAATGAATTTTTTGCCTACTTCACTTCGTGATAAAATTTATCGTTTCAAACAAAAAGTGAAAACTATTTATCAGGAACTGAAAATTATTTATGGTAAGCTAACAAGAAAAATTATAGGACGTCCTGCATTTCCAAAATTAGAAAATGGAGTTATCAACCTTCATGTTGGATGTGGTCATATTAATCATCCAAAATTTATTAATATTGATGGATTACCGGCACCTCATATTCACTACATACGCCCAATAGATAGTTTAGCTCCTTTTAAAGATAGCAGCGTAGACTTGATTTATGGTTCTCATTGTCTAGAACATTTTTCCCATCGTAAAAGTTTCTCAAGTCTTAAATAAATGGTTTCGAGTGCTTAAGAAAGGTGGCATTCTGCGTATTTCTGTTCCTGACTTTGATTTTTTAATAGATAAATACAGATCAAGTGGAAATGATATTAATAAGATTATCGGTCCTTTAATGGGTGGAGAAAAGTATAAATTTAACTTTCACATGACAGTATTTAATCAATCAAATTTAGAGTTACTTATCAAAAAAACAGGATTTAAGGAGGTTAGAAAATGGCAGCCAGGATGGTGTGAAATGACTACACTTAATGATACCTTTAATAAAGAAAAGAAGCCTAAATATTGAAGCAATTAAGTAATTGTTTTTATTGTTTAGTCTATCTAAATGACTATTTATATTTGTGATGATTGATGAATTTTCAAGAAGAGTTTGAACTACTACTCCGCTCACGCTACTCAATAATTTATATCCAGACAAGGGAAGAAGAACGAGTAGAAAATGCAATTGCTGAATCAGCAAAAAAACAAGGTAATAGAGCCGTATATCTTTGGGATTTTGTGGAAGGATATCAAAATAATCCTAATGATATAGGTTTTGGAAAAAGAAATCCTCTTCAAGGTTTAGAACTTGTAGAAAAGTTGCCTGAATCAGCTCCGGCAATATTTATATTGCGAGATTTTCAGAGATTTTTGGAAGATATTTCTATTTCTAGGAAGCTCAGGAATTTGGCAAAAAATTTAAAATCTCAACCCAAAAATATAGTTATTTTAGCTCCTCAAATATCTGTTCCAGAAGATTTAACTGAAGTGATTACCATAATAGAATTTCCACTACCAAATAGTCAAGAAATTTCCCAAGAGGTAGAACGTTTGTTAGTGGCAATGGGTCAATCTTTAGAAAAACGTTTATTAGATGAAGTGGTTAGGGCGGCTCAAGGATTATCTATAGAAAGAATTAGAAGAGTTTTGGCTAAGGCGATCGCTACCCACGGAGAGTTACAGCTTAATGATGTCGATTTAATTTTAGAAGAAAAACGCCAAACTATTCGTCAAACTCAAATATTGGACTTCTATCCTGCCCATGAAAATATTTCTGATATTGGGGGTTTGGACAATCTTAAAGATTGGTTATTACGACGGGGAGGGGCATTTTCTGAACGAGCAAGACAATATGGTTTACCTCATCCAAGAGGTTTACTTTTAGTAGGAATACAAGGTACTGGCAAATCTCTTACCGCTAAGGCGATCGCTCATCATTGGCATTTACCTTTATTACGTTTGGATGTGGGCCGTTTGTTTGGAGGTTTGGTGGGAGAGTCGGAGTCTCGTACCCGACAGATGATTTCTATTGCGGAAGCTTTAGCACCTTGCGTTCTCTGGATCGATGAAATTGATAAAGGTTTTGCCGGGTTTAAAAGTCAAGGAGATGCAGGTACTACGAGTCGCGTTTTTGGTACATTTATTACTTGGTTAGCGGAAAAAATATCTCCTGTGTTTGTGGTAGCTACTGCTAATAATATTGAATCTTTACCACCGGAAATATTACGAAAAGGTAGGTTTGATGAAATATTTTTTGTGGGTTTGCCTAGTCAGGAAGAAAGAAAAGCTATTTTTGAAGTACATTTATCTCGGTTACGACCTCATAATATTAGGATTTATGATATAGATAGATTAGCTTATGAAACTCCAGATTTTTCTGGTGCAGAAATAGAACAATCTTTAATAGAAGCTATGCACATTGGGTTTAGTCAAAATCGTGAGTTTACTACTGAGGATATCTTGGAGTCTGCTAGTCAAATTATTCCTTTAGCAAGAACTGCTGAAGAACAAATTAAGTTTTTACAAGATTGGGCAGCAGCAGGTAAAGCACGTCTTGCTTCTAGATATGATGGCTTCAAAGGTAAATTTTAGGGAATAGGGAGTAGGGAGTAGGGAGTAGGGAGTAGAGAAGATGGGTTAGAGAATAGGGAGCAAGTAAAAAATATTTACTCTGTCAGTCATACTATATTAATCTAGAATATGCTGTCAGATGGTAAATTTTATATCAAATTGGTTTAATTAGGTATAAAAAAAATTTTCCTAACAATCTAATTGCCACATATTTCTAATTATATTCTCTCCTGACTCCTGAATGCTGACTTGGTTTTCGTAACAACCTAACTAACTATACCGATACTACCTTATTCGATCTTAATAGCTATAGCACTACAAAAAAAGTGTTAGGAGATTAATAAAATTCAAATTCTTTACAACCAATAGTTTTAACTTGAGCTGTTAATGCAGTTCCTTCGCAGAAGGCTAGCTGAATGCTTAAAGCTATAGTTTTAGATACCCACATTTTTTTATTTAAACCTTTGAAAAAAACTGAAAAGTTATGAATTTGTATGGATTATTCAAATTTTTAGTAGGGTTTATTTTAGCAATATTGTTACTAGCTGGAGCTAGCGCAGCAGCAGTTCTATATTTTGCAGCTAAACTAACAAGAATGCCTGAAAAACCAATATTTAAAAATGAAAAACCTGTAGTCCAAAAAGTCAGTACATCTCCTCAAGCAACCAACAGTACAAATCAATTAGATCCTGGATCTTACAGGGCGATTGTAATTGAACCTATTGGTTTAATTCTTCGCGATACTCCTAGCAGAAATTCTAATCGTATTGGAGGTATTTCTTATCAAGAAGAAGTTATAGTTTTGGAAGAGAGTTCTGATAAGAGATGGCAAAAAGTTCGGGTAGATGATGGGAGCGATCGTATAGGTTGGGTTTCAGGAGGTAATACGGAAAGGTTAGATTAGATTATCAACTTTTTACATCAGTTAAGATTGACCTTATTCCTGTAGATTATAGTAATAAAATATATATAGGATTTATCGGACTTACAAGTTCTTCAAATACTAGCTAAGTTATCGTATTTTTTTTGAGTAAAACTCTAGCAGTTCCCTATGAAGATTCATTGTTCAGCACAGGGAGCATATTGCTCCCCTAGATACTAGATAAGCGAGATACTTATTTCCCTAAAACCTAGAACTTACAGCAGTTTCCGAAGCTATGACGTACAGTTGTTTCTCTTCTCTTCTTTTCTGTTCCCTGTTCCCTGTTCCCTGTTCCCTCAAACCTAAAATTTTGTACCTCATAACAACAGAAAGCGCTGTATATTAACTAAATCAGACTTAAGAATTGATATATATTTCATCTTCTTCAGCAATAGATAGACCTTTTTTTGGGTCGATAACTTTAATAATTCCGTCATTTGTTAAATCTTCAATATATTCTAGCAAATCATTTTTCAACACCTCCGGATCGACTTCTTCTAATTCTAAAATATCCTCATAAGCTTCTTGAATAGACTCAGATCCTATTAAGGAAAATAACATTTTAGCTGCTACATCATCCAACAGAAAATCTTCACCTTCATTTTGAGCATTAACAACAAAAATTCCTCCCTCATCTTCTGCTAGAAAAAAATCATTAGTGAATGATACTTTTTGAGCGAATGAAATGTTCACAACTTACCTCTAATACCAATAAAATTAATTCAAAAAAATACTGCTTTTGCATAGCAAGATATAATATACAATAGTTAAACAATTATTTTCTATTAAGTAATAGTTAAGAATATGAACCTTCGTATAGGTAATGGCTACGACATTCATAAATTAGGGCCAGAAAGACCATTGATTTTGGGAGGAATCAAAATTGAGCATGAAATGGGACTTGTTGGCCATAGTGATGCGGATGTTCTGACCCATGCGATTATGGATGCAATGTTAGGCGCTCTAAGTTTGGGTGATATTGGCCATTATTTCCCTCCGAGCGATCCACAATGGGCTGGTGCTGATAGTATAGAATTATTGAACCGTGTCAATCATTTAGTTAGGGCTGCTTGCTGGCGAATTAGTAATATTGACTCAGTAGTAGTAGCAGAGCGTCCTAAACTCAAACCACATATTGAAAAAATGCGATCGCGTCTTGCTACTGCTTTAGAACTAGAAGCAAATCAAGTTAGTATTAAAGCTACTACTAATGAAAAATTAGGTCCTGTAGGTAGAGAGGAAGGTATTGCTGCTTATGCGGTGGTTTTGCTAGAAAAATATGAGGGTTTATAACTGTTGGCTATGAGAAAGGTGCAATTAAGTTGCTCCAGTAGGGTGCGTTAGGCAGTCCAGGATTTTGTTTTCCTTGCCGTGGTTAATCAATTTGCCGTAACGCACCGCGACCGCTCTTATTAGAAGAAGATGGTGCGTTACGACGGATTACCAAATACCTTTCATAGTCTGAATTTAAGCCGTCTAACACACCCTACAATTTTGCACTAAATTAGCTGTGTCGCTCTAGTAGTGGACTGACACACCTTAAATAGTGCAATAAGTTTTTAGGAAAAGTCTGAATTTATCAGAGATTAAGTCATTTTTCTAATGCACAGTTTTAGCAGAAGAACTCCTCGCCGGATATAGTAAACCTATGGAATTACCACCCAGATGTCCAGCTTGTGGAGGATTAATTAGTCCTGATATGGAGTTATTTGGTGAAGATCATATAAGTTCGTCAGAAGAAACTTTCAAGATAGTAGATAATATTTCCTTTGATCTGATTTTTTTGATCGGTATCTCCAGAGACTACCCATACATTACTAAACCTTTATATAGAGCTAAAAGGTTAAACTTACCCATAGTAGAAATTAATCCTGACTGGCTGGAGTTATTGGGCTTTAAGCGCTTCCAACGCACCTGACCTGACCGTTCTTAGAAACCTACGATAATCTATAAAAATCTATGATTATCTGTTCTATTCCTGCTTCACTCTGGCAACGTCGGCGTTATCCAGTCCACAGGCTGTCACGGGCGAACTGCCCGCCATAGCTAAATTTAATGCTGCATTCAAGTCTCTATCACAGCTAAAATTGCAGTATTCGCATTCAAAAACACGCTCTGACAAGGATAGAGACTGCTTTACCTGACCACAGTTAGAGCAAGTTTTAGAACTAGGAAACCATCTATCCACAATGATTAGCTCAGAACCATATAACTCGCACTTGTACTCTAACTGTCTGCGAAACTCGTAAAAACCCATATCAGCAACAGCTTTAGCCAGCTTGTGATTTGCCATCATTCCTGATACATTTAAGTCTTCTATTACTATTTGGCTGTGATTTTTAGCCAAGTAAGTAGTTAGTTTATGCAATGTATCTTTTCTGATATTAGCTACCTTTGTGTGTAGTCTCGCTATTTTTAGCTGTGCTTTTTTCCAGTTCTTAGAAAACTTAACTTGATGCCGATTCAAGTACTGTAACCGAGAGAGTTTTGTTTCTAACTTTTTGTAAGATTTAGCCCCAACAAAAACTTCACCAGTTGATAACGAAGAAGCGTGATTTCACACCTAAATCTACACCAACTACATCAACTGGTTTCTCAGTAATTTGAGGTTCTGTTTCTATCTTGAAGCTAACGAACCAGCGATCGGCTTTTTTACTTATAGTTACAGACTTAGGAGTAACATTATCTGGCAAGACTTCAAAAGTTTTTATCCATCCAATTCTCGGTAATTTTATATGGTTAAAACCTACTGTGATTGAACCGTCTAAAGTAAAGCTATCATGTCTACCTTTTTTCTTGAATTTAGGTTGACCTGAAATTTTGCTAAAGCAACGCTTCCAAGCAATGGATAAATACCTTAAAGCATATTGAGGTGCTGTTTTAGAAACTTCGTAGTACCAAAAGTTTTGGGGTTTAACCATTGCTACCAGAAGCTTATGTAAGTCAATAGCAGTAGGAAATTTCAGCTTATGATTGGGATTATTGGAGTTGTGATTCAGAATGTTTAATGTCAGCCATAATCCCCAATTCCAGGCGTGACGGGCTACACCAGCGTGTTTAGCTAATAAGGTTTTTTGTTGATTATTTGGATGTAGTTCAGTTTTGAATCCAAGTAGCATAAAACAGATAATCCCAGATTTTTATAGATAAAACCAGATTTTAGCCAACAGTTACAAGCCCTAAAACCCCCTTTTTTGAACCACGCCAAATTATCGAATTTGTAGGGTTTCCGGAGAACGGTTTGTCAATATTTCGCAACCTGTATCTGTCACAAGTGCTGTATTTGAAATGAAATAATCTCCTCGTCCTGTTTCCGTGAACCAGGAATGGAGGTGAAGAGCCATTCCAGCACGCAAAACTAAATCACCAGACCTACGAATTCCTGTGACGGAACTGCCACCTGTCCAGCTTGGAGGAAATCCAATACCGACCAGATACCCGCAGTGATGGCGATGGTAATCTCCGAGTCCAGCCTCTTCAGCAATGCTATGCCAGGCATCATAAACGTGTCCGACCGTGACCCCTGGTTGAATGGCATTGACGATGGCTTGCATTCCTCGAATGGCTAACTCTGCCGCTTCCTCAGCTATGACAGGTGCTGATCCC
Source organism: Dapis brunnea BLCC-M229 (assembly GCF_050015995.1). Classification (NCBI taxonomy): domain Bacteria; kingdom Bacillati; phylum Cyanobacteriota; class Cyanophyceae; order Oscillatoriales; family Microcoleaceae; genus Dapis; species Dapis brunnea. The sequence continues at coordinate 22,477 of NZ_JBNHEP010000061.1, forward strand.
ACATAAACCAGGCGACCCATGGGGGCTTGATACTTTCGATAGGCTGCGCCGATCTCGAGTAATACTGAATCGCCGTTTTCAAAAATATCCCCACGCCAAGTAGTGTGCTCGTCACCCGGCCTGCGTCGAGTAGAGCGAATAAACGGCCCAAATCCGGGATACTCACTACCTGCTAGTATCATGGCTCGATGACATTCCGCAGCCACTTCATAGTCACTGGCACCGGAATGCAACGCCTCAATTGCGGCCAAAGTGCCAGCATCCGCGGCTATCGCTGCACGGCGAGTGTAATTCTGTTCCAAAGGCGACTGAACCATGCGCAATTCGTGTATCAGCGATGAGATGTCTGACCATTCAACACCCGGGAGTCCTTCTGATAGTTTTTCTGCAATATGTGCAGTCAGGAACAAGCTTTTTTTTTCGAGACCTAATCGTGCGCTTCCAAGGCCTTCCTTTTTTATTATTGAGGCAAAAAACTCTCCCGGATCTTCTGTATCAGAATGACCTGCGAATCGAATATTTCGCACCTGCTTTGAAACAGTGGCTCCTTCGATTGCTCGAGCTGCGATTGTGAGATTTCCGTTTAGAGGCACAATCAATACATGGCAAGCGAAGAAACCCCAGTGATCGAGGCCAGTTAAATAATAGATATTTTCGGGGATGGTTACGATCAAACCATCCAGTTGGCGTTCTAGCATATTGGTGCGAACTGCCTTGAGACGCTTGGCAAGCTCTTCTTGTGGAAATGGTTCATGAGTAGTCAAGGGTTATGTCCTCCTTTGGTTTCGACAGCGTTCGCTAGATCCTAGCACATAACAATGAAGTTGAAGCGCACCGACACCTTGACCGTTGTTGGGCTGTTAACAGGCGATGTCGGTTCCAACGAGTAGTTGGGATGACTAACCTACGTTTAGTGTTCCCAACTGCTAACATATGTATTAGCCATATGGCTGTTATGGCTAATCAGATATGACAGTTTGTTGTATGGAGCTAATAGGTTAAACTTACCCATAGTAGAAATTAATCCTGCTGAGACTGTACTTTCAGAAATAGCTGATTACCATATCAGATCTACGCATATGCTTCAGACATTCTCGCTCCTCTCAAATTTAGTCATGGCAGGAACAGCATAGGGGCAAATGGCCTTTCACCCCTACTGACTTCAGATCTACTCAGGTTTAGTTGCTGCTATAAAAACCATGCGATCGTTAAATTTCAACACTGACTTATCCTGATATTTTTCTTCGATTTCCTTTAAACCTGCTGCCAATTCAGTATCATTAAATGCAGAAAGCATAGACATATAACGATTTTCTACCATTTCAAAATACTGATTTTTTGGCACTTCTAAAGGGTATTCAATCATATCCATATCAACAACAAAACCTACTTGCTGAAGTAAATTAATCATTTCTTGATAGCGAGGTTGGTTTTTTTCAAACAACTCTAGTGCTTTCGTAAATAAAGGATGCTCAATATCAGGTGGCCACAACAATAATAGAAAAATTCCCCCAGGAGTTAATCTTTGATATAAATTCTGGAATAGTAGAAATTTTTCCTCTATATGATGGATAGCTTCTTTTAAGAAAATTTTGTTATAAATTCCTGGGTTTTTAGAGAATTTTACTCCATCCATTTCTATGGGATTTAATCGACTATTTGCCGGAATTTTTTTTAGCATTTCAGCAGAAGGATCGACGCAAATAATCGGGTGCTGTAATTGAATTTGATCGAGAATTTCTTGGCTATAAATTCCTGTTCCACAACCAATATCTGCCAAAGTATCTGTGGGATTTAGGTGTAGATATTCGATAATTTTTTGAGTTGTGAATTTAATATATTCAGGAGAGTACGACCAGAGATTATCGAAAATCTTGGCGATATTTTTGTAATGATTTTCGGAAGTGTTATATATCATAATTAATATTTTTGCTCAAATTTTTGACAAACTTTTTTAGAAGTGCTCAAATACACTCCAAGCAAAACAATAGCCATTGCTGCCCAATCCAAATAACTCAAGATTTCTGAAAAAATTAACCAAGCTATCACAGCAGCTATTACTGGAATGAGAAGTAAAAGGACAGCCAACAAATTCGCTCCTACTTGTTCGATAGCATATAAGCGTAATCCTTGACCTAATACCATTGTTAGAACCAAACAAATAGCAAAAACCCATCCTTGAAAAGATAAAGGAAACCACTGCATTTTAGCAATAAATAGAATAGGAACACTTAAAAGACTTCCAGTAGTACAAACCCAAAACATAATGGTAGACTTTGAGAACTTCTGACATAGCGTTTCTCCAATAATCATATAAGCTGCCAAGAAAGTGGCTGATAGAATTGCCGCAATATCCCCTTGAATTTGACCAGATAAATAAGATAAATGTTCAATACCAATCAGGCAAGAACCAATAATTGAGAGTCCTGTTCCTAGTAAAAACTTAAGATTGAATTGTTGTCTCCCAATTAGCCAACTTCCTAAGATGACAAAGAGTGGCGTAAAATTATGCAAGAGTTCGGAGATTGCGATAGAAGTTCGAGACAGAGACCAAGCCCAAGAAACTTGAGTAGCCCAGAAACACAAACCAGCCGCAAACAAAAGTAGATAGTCTTTTCTTGTTGTCTCTTTGGCTAGAGATTTGTTTGATTTTTTACTCCTTAATCTTGACAATATGCTCCCCATTCCAAAGAAGATAGCAGCACCAACAAGATAGTTAAAGATTGTAGCATTTGCACTAAGTTCATATTCAACTAACTTGATAAAAATCGGAGAGATCGCTAAAACAATTAAAGAAATTGTTGTCGCAGCGATTGCTTGTAATTGTTCCCGGTTCAATCTATTTTGTTGCATTCAAAATTATACAAAACTTTGACATCCTCGTCTATAATCGCTAGTTATTCAACTCAAAAGTTACTGATCGAGTTTTCGCCCTGGGAGGTCTATTCTTTAAACTCCTTCAAAATGGTACTCGCCGCTCTCCAATTTTTGAATCGCAGCGGACTTGATTTCAGGCGGGCATAAACGAAACACTTTCTTACCGGGATTCTCAAAGTTCCCTTGCGCTAAACTTTGCACCCCACCAGCCTTAAGAAAACAGAGCGCTTCCACCAATAGTTCTCCGCACAGTCGGTTGAGAGCAGCGAGTAGCTGTGGGTAAGTGGGTCTTGGCTGTAAATATAGCCTCTGTCTTGCAATTATCGGCCCGCTATCGACCCCTTCGTCGATGAAATGTACGGTAACGCCTTGGGGGAGATCGTGAACGATCGACCAAAGATAGGGATTATTTCCCCTAACAGTCGGCAAATATCCAGGATGCACATTAACAATACCCAGCTCGGAAATGCGTAGGATATTCTTGTTGCGGATAATCCGGGTATCCCCCAGCACAATCAGGTCTGGGCACAACGCTGTCAATAGTTCTTCGGATTGTGCGTCGTTATGATTGGCAGTCTCGACACAGCGAACATTGCGTCCAGCGAGAATCTCTGGCAGGGATCGAGGCAATGGGGTTTCCGCTGCAATCTTTTGCAATTGCTTCTCAAGTTCCTGCCTACCTGCCGTAGCCAAATCGGAACACTCCTCAATCACGAGCGCAGGTTCCAATCCAACCTGGATCAGGCGATCGAGCATATAATTTCCTCTGGGGTGTCCCTTAAGATTTAGGTAAGCAAAGGTCATGCGCTCTTTTTTGCGGTTTACTATGAATTGTCGCGCATCCGGAGCTGCCTGGTAGGAGCCGTCCGGGAGATGCACTTCTGGACTACTAAGGGGAGGGTTAAACACGCATATAATCCGCATATCCTTGCTGGCCCTGAGGTAATGCTCGTCATCTAGATTCAGAGCATACAGAGTACCGGGGGTGAGTTTATAAATATTTCCACTCTCAATAACTTCTATTTCACCTTCACCTTCCACACAATACAATGCCTCCACATGATTTTTATAACAGATATGTGTTTCTGTCTTGGCAAATATAATGGTGTCATGAAGAGAGAATCCCATTTGATCCTCTTTCAAGAGTAACTGCCGACTCACCCAGTTTTTATTCTCAGCAAATACCTCATATTCGGTTCCGATAATCTCTTGCAAACGACGTAATATCATGCTTAATCCTCTTTTGATTCAAACGATTGCTTAACTGATTTTTCAATAATATCGAGACCTTCAAGGAGCAACTCATCTTCAATGGTTAAAGGTGGCAGCAACTTGAGAACCTCATTGTACGATCCGGCAGTCTCAATAATCAACCCCTGTTTAAAGGCGTTTCTGGATACTTTGCGGCCAAAACCCTCTTCAGGCATTTTCAAGCCCTGGATTAATCCCTTCCCTCGAACTTCCATGTTCATCTCTTTGTATTGCTTGGCTATATTTTGCAGCCTATCTTGTACAACCTGGCTTTTTCTGATTACCGCATCTTTGAAATCGTCATCTTTCCAATAATTCAACAAGGATATCGATGCGATAAAGGCCAGGTTGTTACCCCGAAACGTTCCTGTATGCTCTCCCGGTTTCCACTGGTCATGTTCCGGCTTGATGAGCACTAAAGACATGGGAAGTCCACCACCGATCGATTTTGCCATCACTACAATATCGGGGCTGATTCCAGCATCTTCAAAACTGAAAAATGAGCCGCTTCTGCCGTTACCCACTTGGATATCATCTACGATCAGCAGAATGTCAAAATCTATGCAGATCTGTTGAATCTCTTTCAGCCAATCCCTGCTGGCAACATTAACTCCACCCTCGGCCTGTATTGTTTCCAGGATGATTGCTGCTGGTATATCAATGCCACTGCTTGGATCATCAAGCATTCTTCTTAAGAAAGAGGCTGTATTATGCTCAGGGCAAAAATAGCTGTCATAGGGCATGAAGCTCACGCAGGCATCCTGTAAAGAGAAGTTATTCCGATAGTATGAGTTGCCTGTAACACTCAGTGCGCCCTGAGTAAGTCCGTGGAATGCGTTGGTAAATGCGATAATGCCACGCCGTTTTTTTACGGTTCGACTGAGTTTTAGAGCAGCCTCAATTGCGTTCGCCCCCGTAGGACCAGTGAACTGCACTCTATATTCAAGATTCCGAGGAGTCAGAATTAAATCTGAAAATTGTTCGAGAAACTCTTTTTTAGCGCGGGTCTCTTTGTCCAAGCTGAGAAGGATGCCATCCTCTTGCAAGTAAGCAATTAAGGCCGCACTTACTTCCGGAGGATTATGTCCGTAGTTTAGGCTCCCAGCGCCAGCAAAAAAATCAATGTATCTTTTGCCTTGTTCACTGTAAAGCAAAGCATTCTTCGCCTTTTCAAAGACTGCAGGGAAGGATCTGCTGTAAGTACGTACATTGGATTCGAGTTTTTCAAAAATACTCATACTAATATCATGTCCGGTTGAACAGTTATAAATAAACGACGAAGGAGTCAGGAGACAGGAGACAGGAGACAGGAGGGTAGAAAGAATGAAGAAGGAGAAAGTTTTTTGATCACTAATTATCGGGACATGATATAACAATATATCATTTTCATTAAACGCCTGTAGTGGATTGGTTTCATAGTTCAAGCTACCCTACAAGATAAACTTGATCGAGCTGCTTACAAATTCTAGCCTATAAATTGTAAGGTGCTGTGAGGAAAAAGCCAGATCTTTGCGAATCCCAACACCGAAAAAAATAGACCAAAAAAGATTACTAATGCTCCAGCAATACGGTTCAAAACAACCAAATATATTTGGTTTAAGACTTTTTTCAGAAAACTGAGGAAAGTCACTAAGATTAACCACCAAAGGGCTGAACCCATGAAAATACTGGATAGGATTACAGTCAAGAAAAAAACTTCATTATAGTCAATCATATTAAAAATTTCTGACTCAGTTATTAGGATACTCGCTACGATTATGCTTTTAGGATTTGTGAGGGCAAAAAGTGTAGAACCCAGATACGTTTTGATTAATCCTGACTTTTTCATATTATCTGCATTGATATCAAATATATCTTTGCGGATACTAGAAACTCCAAAGTAGCAGAGAAATAACCCACCTATGATTTCTAATATTCCAAGGTAATTTGATAACAAGGATTTAACCGCAACGAGTCCTGAAAATCCTATAAAACTATAGGCAGTATGAGCAGTAGCCGCTCCTAGTCCTGTAGCAAGGCCAGACTTCCTACCATAGGATAACGTATTTTTTGTACAAAGGATTGCGTTACCACCAAAAGGCAAAGCAATAAAGAAGCCTATGAAGATACCAGATAGCAATAATTTTGTAATCATTAATCACCTATTTAACACATTAAAGTTATAGATTCACAAATTAAAGAAGTGGTTTTACTAAAACTTCTTCACACAAAAAAGGAGCAGGAACATAATGTTCCCCAAGGAAAGAAATAAATTTTTGCAAATTAGAGCGATCGTTAGATGCAACAAGTTCATAAAAATTAGTGCTATTCCAGATCATATATGCATATTTAAAGTGATAACTTATAGAATCTACTAACTCATCCAAGGTCACTTGACATTGCTCCATCTCTTTGAAGATCTGCGAAACTTTTTGATCGATGTCAGCTTTAGTAAAGTAATGGGACTTAAACAGGTTATCTTTTATATGTTCTCTCCTTTCATACTCATCACGGACTGGATTAATCAGCTTTTCAAAAAAGAACATTAATCCATCACTTTTAAGTACTCGCTTCACATATGCAATTTGAGCTTTACGATTAGGATGATACATTTGAAATGTTGTATTTTCATAGATGACATCAAAACCATATTTGAGATAAGGACGATCGTTTCTGGCTGAAATATACTCAGGTGTGATGTCTACAAAAGGTCCGATATTTATATCGGAGTAGCTGTGTTGGCAAAGCCTATGGAAATTTTATCCATTGGCTGGATTTGGAGAGTCAGTTAAAGTTCTAATCATGCCTTGGGAATATTCAGCCATTGTTCTTGCATTTGTTCCATCTGCTGCACTTGTCTCATAATAAGTAAAAGGATTTTTCTCATCTTTTAGTCGGTGTTTTGCCAACCTTTGTAGAGCTACACCAATTCGGCATTGCTCTTCTATAAAAAAGGGAACACTGGCACAGCCATGTTGATAGAATGTTCCTATATTGCGTTGAAATACACTGTGATATTCCCGATATTCATTGCTTTTACTTAAAAAGTCAGAACATACCGACAACAACCAAATAATTGATTTAATTTAGTTATTTGGATATGGTTTGGATAGATGCGGTATTTGTACCTAGCTTTCAATTTTATCGACCTGTTACTAATATTAGTTGCGTTTGTCATAGCATGGGTTGGTATTCCCATACGACGCTCCCCTGCGGGAGAGCGCGGGTCTTCTACCAACATTTAGATAAATTAGAGTTAGTGTTGTATTCAATTAGCATTTTTCAAGTTTTAGCTCTGTTAATTTACCGAATAATTAAAGTTTAAAGCCTCTCCTTTAAAGGAGAAACAAGCGGTCGTTTGCGGAGCATTCCGTCAGGATGGGATGGCGAGGAGACCTCGCCATATCCAATCGACCAAGAGAGAAAAAATTTTCCTTTGAGTCAATCCTATCTGTTTTCAAGGAGAGGTAATTATTAATTATTAATTATTAATTATTAATTGTTGAACAATGCTACCGAATTTGATATTATCTGTAGAAATAAGCTTGTCTGAGTCGCCGAACAATTTCCCCATGAACTTCACTGCGGATACGGTTGCCACGCTGACATTGTTCCAATTTAACATTATCAACAAAAAACTTCACAGCCATATTAATAGTACCAAGACCGCCACCCATTGACACATCTTGCATCCAAATTTTTGGAGACTGCCACAAAGCATAAGTTTGAAATCTCTCTTCTATCCATTTCCATAATTCTTCAGTATAGTCATCCAATTTTGTTTCTGAAAAACCCCGATTAGCATTAACAATTTGCTGTAATAACTTGTTCATTCTCTTGATTAAAAAATATATTTTTCTTTCCCACTCACTTTCTAAAACTTCATTATCTGTCTCAATTAAATCTGGGTCTTCTTGCCAGTTTCGATACCAACTTCTCAGCAAACTAATTAAAGCATCTTCATCCATCTTCTGTGATTCTTGCAAATATAATGACTTTTGCCCTTTTTGTTTTTCTGATACTGTTTCCAACCCTACCATTCTCACTATATCTAAATAATAACCTTGAATTGCCCTAACTTCTCCCGAATCTAATCCCTCCATTTCCATAAACTTAATTTTACTAACTAACTCAGCGATCGCTTTTTTAACTTCTTCTAGCTTAACTTTAACTTTTTCCTCTGCTAGAAGACGTTGATGACCAGCATCTTTTTTAGATAAAAGATTATCCTCACTGTCTAATAATTGATCTGTCACCCTGTAAAAATTTTCTATAGCTACCAACTTTTTCTTGATCTCTCCTAGTGTATCTGGATGACTCAAGACGACTTCTTCAATAATTTTGATAGCTTGATTGGGGTCGCTATCAGCTCTAATTGGTACAATAATTGTATAATAATAGCTAGAATTAGGACGACTAAAATTAATCAAATTTTGATTTTGTAAAGCAGCATTAGGTACCAACAAATCGCAATGACTTTCAATTAAATATAAAGTTGTTAACCTAATTCCAATAGATTTAATTACAGCGATTGAGCCATCTTGTAAAGACACAACATCACCAAATTGAAATGGTGTATCTACTAATAATACCAAACCACTAAAAAAGTTAGATAAAATATCTCTGAGTGCAAAACCGAGTACAAATGTAATACCACCAAATGCCACCCATAACCCACTTAAATCTATTCCTAATGTTTGGAGGAATAAAAAACCTCCTATCAAGTAGACTAAAATTGGTAGAGTATTTTTAATTAAGGGAATTAAAACATCATCCCAGTCTGCTTCTGTTTTTTCTGCATATTTGCTGAGAGAATAAGCAATTACTTGAGTAAATAACCGATCGAGCAAATAAGTTATTACAGCAACAATTCCTGCTGTTAATAATCTTTGAATGAAAGGTAAATTTTCTAACAACCCTAAACTATAAATTAATACTTTCAGAACAATTATGACAAAAAGTATTAGTAGAGGAGTTTGCAAAATGTTTAGAGTTAAAATACCTATTTCATTGCTGGAACGGCGAAAGAAAGACTTGAGCGTCGAGAATAGTATTAGATATAAAAAGAATCCTAGAACTATTCCTATCACTAAAAGTCCTAATCCCTGTTGGAGCCAGGGGGGTAAGTATATGTCTGAAGAGTTTGATGTTTGTAAAAGTGTCAACATAGTCTAAACTCCAGTTTTGATAAAGGGACTTAATTAATCTTCTGGCTTTGTCCACTTATAATAACACGGATCGAGATGGGGGATAGGGAGGCAAGCAATACACCATGGAAATATCTCCAGAGTATGGAGAGAAAATATTAGATAAACTTCCCTATCTTGGCCTAAAACTAGGGAAGCTGATATTATAGATCGACGTTTTCAAATAAGTATGTAAAGAGACCGACTTGTTCCAAAGCAAATGTTTTAGAACAGGCTGTATTTTCTCGATTTTTTAATTGAGAAACTACAGCCATTGGTTAGCCGAGGAGTTACTGCTCGGCAGGAATTTCCGTGCCTTTAGGCCAGGGAGGATGTCATTTCAGCTATCAGTTAGGAGAAAAAGTATCTTGAAAAATACCTTTTTTTGAGAACTTAAGTAGTTTTATCTAGCTACTATACTTTTCCTTTTCCTCACAAGGTTTTCAGACGCTCCATACTTTCGGCTTGGCTGGAGCTTTCTGGATTAACCCTATGAACCATGAAGGAAAATTGTATTACCATAAGCTAATCTTGGCGATCGCAATATTGCCAGACAAACACACATCAACATCTGTACCTGAATCGGATTTGCGGTTGATATCGTCTCCGACATAAATATACCCATTCTCTTGCTTCACAAATTCCGTGAGTAGGGGACGGGTACACAGGGAACAGAAGATAATCTCTGGCTCTGGTGCTTCTGGCTCTAGGTGGGGAAAGTTAATACTCCATAAGGCTCCTGGATCAAGGGTTTGAGTTAGTATTTCTTGCAAAACCCGCACTGTCCATTGGGTGGCTCGCTCCCAGTCTAACTCCCAGTCAGTGCGTTTAAAATGAGAAAAGGCAATGGCAGGAATTCTATGTAGGGTAGCTTCTCTAGCAGCAGCTATGGTTCCTGATGGATAAATGTCCGAACCCAAATTACAACCACTATTAATCCCAGAAACTACAAAGTTTATATTGTCGTAGAGATAGTTGATTCCCAGACGAACACAATCTGCTGGGGTACTATCGACACTAACTTCTTTGTCCGATCGCCATTCTACAGGAATAAGGGTGCGAATATTAACCCGATGACCACAGCCAGATTGATGGTGCTTAGGAGCAACAACTACAATAGGCTCAGTGGTTACTTGGAACAATGCTTTGTGTAAGGCATTAATACCGGGAGCATCAATCCCATCATCATTAGTTACTAAAAAGGTCATAATTTCATATAATTCAGTGATTTAGTTGTTGTGATAACTTGGTAGAGGTAGGGGAGAACGGTTATAATCGCGGTCAAAACCCACCCAATCTACCGGGACACCATGCAGATAAAGTTTAGCAGTGCTGGTTAACATCTGTTGCCAATCTGTTTCCGTTGGAGACAAACTGGGGAGCCATAGAGTTTCATTATCTAGTTGACCCTGGCTAGTCAACCGCCAGACTATCGGTCTCGGTCCGATTTCAACGAAAACCTCAACTCCTTCCCTTTTCAGACTATCCACACTAGCAAAAAGCTCGACTGGCTCAATAATCTGATTACACCAATAATCTGGAGTAGTCACTTCATCAGTTACTACTTTCCCAGTCATACTGGAAACCCACTTAATTTGTGGAGGAGAAAAACTTACGTCTTGAAAGACTCGCTCAAATTCACCTAACATTGATGCCATTAAAGGTGTATGGAAGGCAATAGAAGCGTTTAGTTGTTTGGTTTGAAATCCCTGGGCTTCTAACTTTGCAGACACTGCGCGAACTTCCTCACTCTTGCCGGAAATTGCGACATTTTTGGGGTTATTGAAGGAGTTAATCCAAACAGAACCAGCAAAGGGTGCAATCGCAGTGCGAATTTCTTGTTCCGGCGCTTTCACTGCTACCACTGCGCCTACCCTCGGTAATTCCTGCATCAAACGACTGCGTTCAGTAACTATTTTTAAACAATTTTCCAGGCTAAAAACTCCAGCGATATAAGCAGCAAAATATTCCCCGGCACTATATCCCATGACTATATCTGGTTGAATTCCCCAAGATTTCCATAGCTCAAACAGAGCATATTCCAGAGCAAACAATGCGGGGTGGGTATAAGTTGTTTCCTCAAGCAAATGTTGGGTTGATTTTTCCATCTCTTCTGACGGATAGAGAATTTCTAGTAATGGCTTTTCCAGATAGGGACGAAGAATATCATTACAGTGATCGAATGCTTGTCGAAAAGTAGGTTGAGTTTGGTAGAGTTGGCGACCCATTCCCACATACTCATAGCCTTGAGGGGCAAAGAGAAAAGCGATCTTGCTCTTTTTATCCTGATTTGGGAGTACCCCCATACTCTCTGAGTGAAGTGCCGTCAATTTTTCCCGCATCTCAACTACCGAAGATGCAACAATTGCCAAACGATACTTAAAGTGCTGGCAATTTATATTGGTAGTAAAACAAATATCTGCTAACTTTTTGTCGGAAGCAGACTCTAGATAGCCAATGTATTTGCCTCTCAATTCCTGCAACTCTTGTCCTGTCTTAGCTGATAAAGTTAGGAGATGTAAGGGGCGCTTATGTTTTATTTTTTCTTGCTGCATATTCAATTGTTGAAAGCTAGAAGAGTTATTCATTCACTGTAGTTGTTTCGTTACCACAGATATAAGAAAACGGTTTTTACTTAGAGCTGGGTGGCATCTAACCACATCACTCCAAACAAATCGTGACCCACACCATAGCCTGGTTGTTGTGTTGCTTCCAATTGCTGTAAAGCTTGAGCAAGCATCAGTTCAACTTTTTGTCGGTATAGGTGTTTGTCAGAAATCTGTTCCAATTCCTGTTGGAGTTTTGCTTTAAATCCTTGAACTTCTGGGGGCAATTCAACGGGTTCTACTCCGAAAGACTCACCCAAAATTGCTGTTGCCTCACTCACTAATGAATTCCACCAACTAGAGAATTGACTGAAAAACTCCAAAATATGTTCTGGTGAGGTTTCCAACTCCACTTGAAAAATAAGTTGGCTCAAGTCTGTCTTTTGTGAGGGATCGAGCAAACTATTCATTAGGTTACGATATTGGGGCAAATCTGGGTTAAATTGTCCTGTTGAGGTATGGCGACCTACCATGATAGAGCGGTCGAAAAACTCAAACTTCTCCACAGGACAACCAACTTCATTAACTGCCTGTTGCATAATTTCTTGCAAGTGGTGATGGGAGTAAAAACTCATCCATGTAGGTTCTGCATTGCCTTCACTCTCAAAAAAGCTCATAGCATAATCCCAACGACTTTCTTGCCATTTAGGTGTCCACTCAATACTGTACCGTCCCAATACATCTACCACTACAGCAGACCTGGAGCGGTGTTGGCAAACATTTGTTACAATCATCTTTAGAGCTTGGTAAAGTTCTTCGTGAGTCAGATGTGAGTAAGGAACTCCGCAAGAAAGGTATAAATCGAAGGAACTTTCTAATCTGCTCGTCCGAATATCTGCACATTCAAACCGAACGTTACTGCGGTTGCGATATAGATTATTGGCAGTTTCTACCATTTGGGGGCTAATATCAATTCCCAAATAATCCAGATTTTCGCTGCTACCTAGTTCTAATTTTTCCGACAATAGAGATGATAGCAAAACATATCCATCACCAGTACCCGAACCAACGTCGAGAACCTGTAATTTTTCTGTTTTACTTTTGCTGTATGGGGCGATCGCCTGCTGGAACACTGAACAAGAGAATGGCTCCTCCCACTGAACTTTTACGCCGTCGCGACGACTTGTGGATAGGTAATGTTCAACTGCCTTACTTTTGTCGTATACGGTTTTGATACAATCTGAAATTACTTTCATAGCTACTTAATATTATAATGTGTTAATTTAGGAAACTTTGGAGGAGGGGAGAACGGCGACGCTCGAACCTTACCGGCTCAAAGAAACCAAACGAAATCCAATATGAGTTGTGCCAGTATCAGGAGCTTGAGACTCTCTGGCGGCAGGTCTATAGCGACTACAATAATTTTTAGCACACAGGTAAGAACCACCTTTGATAACGTGCAAAGCTCCTTCCTCGGGTTTGATCGGATCGAAACTGGCGGTTTTGTCAGGTCCGACGGGGTTTAAACTATGGTCTTTGCCAGAATGTCCCACTTGATACCAATCTGAGGTGAGTTCCCAAACGTTTCCAGTCATATCATAAACTCCGTAACCGTTTGGGGGAAAAGATTCTACTGGTGCAGTTCCTAAATAGTTATCTTCTTTGGTATTGAAAAAGGGAAACATCCCTTGCCAGGTATTGGCTTTTTTGGCAGAATATTGATTTCCCCAAGTGAATTCTTGCTCTTGAAGACCGCCGCGCCCTGCATATTCCCATTGAGCTTCTGTAGGGAGAGATTTACCCGCCCAATTAGCATAAGCAACTGCATCCTCATAAGCTATGTGAACCACAGGATAATTATCTTTGCCTCTGATGTTGCTCTTTGGACCGTAGGGATGTTGCCAGTTAGCACCCACTGTCCAATGCCACCAGCTTAAATAAGCAACTTGTTGTATGCCTTCGGAGGGAGGTTCAAAGACGAGGGAACCAGGTTGTCGTTGCTCGTCAGTTAGATTGGGAAATTGTGATTTTGAGAGGGGGCGTTCGGCAATAGTTTTATAACCTGTTGCCTTGACAAATTGGCGGAATTCGGCGTTGGTGATTTCGTGGCGATCGATGCAAAAACTATCTACAGTGACGTCTTCAGCAGAAACTTCTGATGGATAATGACTATCCGATCCCATTGTAAAAGTTCCTCCGGGAATAAAAACCATTCCCTCTGGACAACTATTATCTGTAGAAGATGCTTGTGCTGGCGTGGAGAAAGGGAAAATCAGGGATATTATTAGGAAAATGAGAATAAGTGATTTTAAGCAAAAAGTTTTCATAAAATGATTGAGACTTGAATAATATAAGACTTCATTGAATTAGTTGTAATATCATGTCCGGATAATTAGTGATAAAAAAGTTTTTGTTTGTAGTTGGGCTTTAGCCCTATCTTTGAGTTCGGGCTAAAGCCCAACTACGAGCTTAATTATAACTCTTCAACCGGACATGATATAAGAGAAATAGGAGGATCGATCTTTAACAATTGTCTTAGAAACGATACTCCTAAATTATAGTTATGTTTACACCGTGGTGTAATCAAGGAATTAAAATCGCAGTCAATTTTAATTCTCTAGAAAATCATTGATTTTCAGAGGGATTTAATGTGAGTTAATTGTTCGAGGGAAGATGCTCCAGGTACTCTATTAGATCGCTCACCATTTTATCGATACCAAAAGAGCCTGGTAATTGCCGAGGTGGATAGGCTTTAAAGGTCTCTAGGAATTGGCCTAAATATCCAATTGCTGGAGCGATCAAGAACATTCGGCGGATTAGCCAGTCATCGTAGTAGCTTGACTCATGGGTTGCTTTCTCAAATGGATCGCGACGTAAGTTAATGATCCGAGGACCCCTTAAATTTACGTAGGGGTCAAACCAAACATCAAACCCTTCACCCTGCATTTCACTAAATACCAGTTTCCAGTCTTTAAACCGGAGTGCCGATGGGAAACCGCCATCAGTCAAGTAGTAGAACTCATTACGAGGTGGTTGTACTTCTGAACATTCTGGGTATCCTTGACAGGTTAGATAAGGCAAGAAGTTATAGCCATCAACATGAACCTTGTAAATCTCATCTCCAGCCTGATAGCCATTAAGAAGCTGCTCTTTGATGTCGTCCACACCAACTGCAGCCATCAGCGTTGGTAACATATCTTGATGAGAAACAATATCGTTGGAAACGACACCACTGGGAATATGACCAGGCCACTTGATCATTGCCGGAACTCGGAAACCTCCTTCCCAAGTGGTGCCCTTTTCATTGCGGAAAGGAATCGTACCACCATCAGGCCAAGAAAATAACTCAGCACCGTTGTCAGTAGTATAGATAACAATGGTGTTTTCAGTAACTCCCAGTTCGTCTAGCTTATTGAGAAGTTGACCCACATGACCATCGTGTTCCACCATGCCGTCAGCGTAAACACCTTGTCCGGTCTTGCCTTTAGCGTCGTCCTTCAGGTAGGTAAAAATGTGATTGCGGGTGCTGTTAAACCAGACAAAGAATGGATCTGTATTTCCGTTTTCATCTGGCTGAACAACCTCGTCTAGATATGCAAGGGTACGGTCAAGAATCTCATCATCTATGGTTTCCATCCGCTTTCTAGTCAGAGGACCGGTATCACAAACCCTTTGACCAAGACTCTCTTCATCTGTGACATCCTCTGATTGAGCTGGACATTGTTTAGTATTGTCTGCATAGCTGTGAAGGACACCCCGTGGACGAAACATATCAAAGAGAGGATATTCACCTAACTTTGGATAGTCTTCGTTTTCTGGTTCCTCCTCAGCATTAAGGTGATAGAGGTTCCCAAAGAACTCATCGAAACCATGAGCAGTGGGTAGAAACTTATCTAAGTCACCCAAATGATTTTTACCGAATTGAGCAGTTTTGTAGCCCATTGGCTTTAGTAGTTCTGCCAAGGTTGGGTCTTCTGGCTGTAATCCTTCTTTTGAACCAGGTACTCCAATCTTGGTTAAACCCGTGCGTCCAGGACTCTGACCAGTGATAAAAGCAGAACGACCAGCGGTACAACTCTGTTCACCGTAGAAGTCAGTGAAAAGTATGCCATCATTGGCAATACTGTCTATGTTAGGTGTTTTGTAGCCCATCATGCCTCGGTTGTAGGCACTAATGTTAAACCAGCCGATGTCATCTCCCATGATGACAAGGATGTTGGGTTTAGTAGTCGTCTCTTGGGCAAAAGCTGGGGCTGTTTGGAACCAAGGGACCATTCCCGTAAGGAAAAATATGAGGGAGGTCGCGATCGCGATTCCCTTCTTGATAACTTGTTTCATAAAACCAAAAACTTGTTGATGGACAGAGATTAATAGAATTAAGGCCACATCCCAAAGTTGCTTAGAGCCTTGGGGCAGATAGTAATGATCGAAAATTAGCTAGCGTCAGCAGCATCAAGATTAATCAAAGCGGGTGGCTTCGACCACTGCGACAATGCTTGGTAGCCCGGTAAGTACAGGCTTAGGAGGGGGGATACTTGTCAATGGCCATTTTATGGCTCGTTGTATGAAAATCAACTCCTTAACAAAAATCAAATTCGTGACTTTCGTGTTCAACTTTAGTGGTAATCTCATTCTTTGAACATTCAAAAATTCCCACTTTTTGAATCATAAAAATTAAAAAACTAATTCTAGCAAAGTATTGAATTTGTTTATATATTTGAGGTTATGAGTGTAAAACAGAATAAAATTGACCAGTATAAATCTGGGAGAAGCAATCATCAGATTGTCTACAAATCCTTTACAGATGTGGATGGTTTCAAAGAGTTTGTTGCTTATCGTCGGCTAGAAATTATACAACTTAGTCCTGGTTCTTTCCAAGCTAGTTTTTTGTCAATTAAGGTTGGCAACTTATCTTTCGTATATAATCAGGTGAACCAACAGGTTCAAGCTTGTGGTGATCCTCTAAAGGGATGCATCTCTTTTGCGGTACTTTGGTCTGAGAATGAAAAGGAATATTACTCCTTCCATCACCCAATTGAGCCTCAAAGGATTCTTTTTGGTTTCAATAACAGGGAAGCACACTCAATATATCCTCAAGGTACAATAATGACAGAAATTGTCATGCCTGTTCAAACTTTTGATACTTATGCAGACCAACTACAACGCTACGATCTAGACAATAATTTCCGGAGTAGAAATTGTGTAAATTTATTACCCGCTGGGATAAAAGAAATTAAAGATTATCTGAAACAACTTTTGTGGTTAGCAGTACACAAACCGAATTGGTTACAACAACCTCATATTGAAAAACTCGTTGCGGATGATTTATTGCCTTTGTTGATTAGTCATATTCCTATTAATTGGAATTCCAAGGGTTTCCTCAAACCTTCCCGACAAGCTAAGTTGATTGCCAAAGCAGAGCAAGAAATGTTAGCCAGTTTTGAAGAACCTCTCACCTTAAGACAACTAGCTCAAAATTTGGAGTCTAGTAGTTCTGCGTTATCCCGTGGTTTTAAGGAGTTATTTGGCATGAGTCCGATGCGCTATCTCAAGGTGCGAAGACTCAATGCATTA
This sequence comes from Dapis brunnea BLCC-M229, assembly GCF_050015995.1. Classification (NCBI taxonomy): domain Bacteria; kingdom Bacillati; phylum Cyanobacteriota; class Cyanophyceae; order Oscillatoriales; family Microcoleaceae; genus Dapis; species Dapis brunnea. The sequence continues at coordinate 39,890 of NZ_JBNHEP010000061.1, forward strand.
CGACAACACCTGAAGGCAAGCGATCCGGAGAACTCTAGTATAACTATGCTTGCAGGTCAATTTGGGTTCTGGAGTGCAGGTCATTTTGCTAGAGATTATAGAGCTATGTTTGGAGAGTTGCCTTCAGAGACGTTGGGAAAGACTGCAAAAATTTAGTTTGGGTGTTTGTAGAAACCGGGTTTATCGAGGAAGCTTGGTGGTTTGAGAGACAATAATCAAACAATAAACCCGGTTTCAAAGTTTGTTTGCCTAAGTCATGTTGTTATCAGGTGAGCAATCCCCACCCTACTAACTACTGACTAAAATTTAGTTACACGTTGGAGGGTCTCTTTGTGGGTCTGACTCAAAAATAGTCTTGAAATCGTTTTGCATACTGACTACGATCCAATTCTCACGATCTTGAGCTGTATAGAGAGATTCATTATCAAGTACTAAATCATAACCTTTGAGCTGAATGTTTGTAGGGTCGTCATTGTATTGATATTCTCTCAGACAGTCATCGTGATTAATGAGTACGATCAAAGATTTATCAACCCCAGCATCAGTGTATTGAAACATTTCAAAATCACCGCTAGAGTTACCCACTGCGATAATAGGTCGTTTGCCAATATGATTTTGAATCCCTACTGGTTTACCCTCTCGATCGTTATAGTGAGCTAGCTCCTGATGACCCTGTATTGCTTCTAAAAAATCGGTATCACGTTTGACGTTTCCTCCAAACTCTCCATCGAAGCTTGTTTTGACGGCAGTACCAATCACTTGTTCAGGGGGAATACCATAAGCTTCCTCAGAAAAGGAACGGATAAAATCAATATCACCTCCAGAACAAATATAGACTTTGAAGCCGTTAGCTTTGAGGTATTTAACTAAGTCAATCACAGGTTTATAGACGAGTTGTCTATATGGAACATCAAAATCTTCCTGATTTTCTTCATAGACAAATTGACGAGCTTTTTCTATATACTCATCTGTTGTTAATCCAACAGAACTTCCATTTTCTTCTATAAACTGAATTTGGAAATACTCAGGTTTTTCAGACCACAAAGTTCCATCGTTATCAAAAACAGCAATACGATCTTTTGGTTTAACATAGTCATCGCCGTGAGTAGTTACTCTTTCCACAAAGTCTACGATATCTTGTATCTTGCCATTCTCATCCCAAGAATTTAAGTAGTATTCACCAGCAGCATTAGCCGGAAGACAACCTAAAGTACCGCCTAAACAAAAGATTGAGAGCAGAACCGAAAGAAAAAATCTGATAGTTTTTCTGTTGATATTGGGAAAATTCATCGTCAATTTAAACTTCTAGAAAATAGGTCAAATTGTTGTTAACAGAAATAGGAGGATCTATTTTCAACAATAGTCTTTATAAAGATCCTCCTAAATTCTACTTATGTGTACACCGTAGTGTAATCAGGGAATTAAGACCGCCGTCAATTTTAATTCCCTGAGAAATCATTGATTAGAATTGAAACCAATGTTAGAGGCAATATTTTTTTGCCAAAACTAAGCAGCAATAGATACTACCTATAGCATAATTTTTGATCTAATCCTGAGCGTTGTCAACAATCGAAAAGATTACAAAGCTATTTTTGGAGAGTTACCTTCAGAGACATTGCGAAAGACTGCAAAAGTTTAGTTTGGGTGTAGATGGATAAAATATCTCTGGAAGTTATATCATACCCGATTCAATACTAAAGAGCTTCTAGACTAAAATTATGGGTAAAAACCTAACTCCCCAACCCCACAACTATCCCTCCTTACCCCCCTTTGAAAGGGGGGATGAGAGGGGAAGAAGGGAAGGGGGGGTATTTCTCCCCTCTCCTTGCAGGAGAGGGGTTGGGGGAGAGGTCTTCCGGGTTGCTCGCTCCTTACCCACATTTTCAACCTAGACATCCTACTACTTTGGTCTACCGAAATCAAAACTACTGTAATTTGGTATTATCTAATTACAGAGATATATCAATTACCCCAAGATGATTAACCTTAATACCCAAGAAAACTATTATCGTAAATTAGCAATTTTATTCACAGTTATTTTAATATTTTTCCTTAGTGCTTGTAGACCAGCACCATCAAATTATCAATCTCGTCTAGTAGTTTCCACCCCAAGCGATGCCTCTACTTTTAACTATCCATTAAATCAGTCAGCATATAGTGTTTTTGGTTATATTTATGACGGCTTAATTATTGAAAATGGTGTAACAGGAGAATTAGAACCAGCATTAGCTGAATCCTGGGAAGTTTCCGAAGATGGACAAACAATAGTTATTACTTTAAAAGAAAATTTGAAGTGGTCAGATGGAGAACCTTTAACTGTTGATGATGTGGTATTTTCTTACAACGAAATATATCTCAATGATAAAATTCCTAGCAGTTTTAAAGACATTCTCAGAGTCGGTCAAAGTGGTGCTTTACCAACAGTAAAAAAAGTCGATAATCTCCGTGTAGAATTTTCTACACCTGAACCTTTTGCTCCTTTTTTAAGATATGCGGGAGGATTACCTATTTTACCTGCTCATCCTTTAAAAGAATCAGTTCGTACTACTAACTCGGAAGGAGAATTAAACTATCTGACAAAATGGGGAACTGATACCCCAGTCACAGAAATTGTTGGTAATGGTATGTATCGCATCAAAAGTTATACTCCAAATCAACGAATTATTTTAGAAAAAAATCCTTTTTACTGGCGTAAAGATGACGAGGGAAATAATCTACCTTATATTGAAAATATTGTCTGGCAAGTAATCGAAAATACAGATAACCAACTATTAAATTTTCGTTCTGGAGAACTAGATTCAATTAGATTAGTAGCAGAAATGTATCCTCTGCTGAAACGAGAAGAACAACGAGGCAAATATACTATATATAATGGTGGTCCGACACCTGCTTCTAGCTTTATTTGTTTTAATATAAATGAGGCAAAAAATTCCCAAGGTAAACCATTTGTAGACCCGATTAAATCTCGATGGTTTAATAATAAAGCCTTTCGGCAAGCGATCGCTTATGGGATTAATAGAGAGGCAATGACAAATAATATATACCGTGGATTAGGTGCGCCTCAGTATTCACCAATTCCTGTTACAAGTCCTTTCTATTTATCCCCAGAAGAAGGTTTGAAAATTTATAATTATGATCCGGAAAAAGCCAAAAAACTTTTGCTTAGTGCTGGTTTTAAATACAATCAAAATGGTGAATTATTAGATAGTGAAGGTAACAAAGTAGAATTTACTTTACTATCAAGTGCGGGTAGGAAAGTCAGAGAACAAATGGCAACGCAAATCAATCAAGATTTGGGGAAATTAGGTATTAAAATAAATATGCAATTTCTCAGCTTTAATACTTATGTCAGAAAACTCTCTTTATCTAGAGATTGGGATGCTTATCTGGGAGGTTTTACAGGAGGAAGTATTGAACCTCATGGTGGTTATAATATCTGGTCTGTCAATGGTAGATTACATACTTTTAATCAAGGACCGCAACCGGGAGAGGAAAAAATAGAAGGGTGGAAAGTAAATGATTGGGAACAAGAAATAGACGATCTTTATATTAAAGCATCTCAGGTATTAGATGAAGATAAACGGAAAGAATTTTATGGTCAAGCACAACAAATTATTGCTGAAGAATTACCTTTTATTTATATGGTAAATCCTCTAGAATTTGATGCTATTCGTGACCGGATTAAAGGGATTAATTATACTGAGCTAAGTGGTGGTTTCTGGAATTTATATGAACTGAAAATTTCTGATTAATTGCTCACACAGATTATGACACGGATATGCGGATTAAGAGTTTAGCTAGTAGGGTGCATTTTGCTGCGCAACATGAAAAGGCGCTTACCACAAACTACTATTGAACTGTCAAAAATTACATGGCGCCGTAAGGTACCTTTAGTATCTATCCCAAATATTTCGGTGCGTTACGCTTCGCTAACGCACCCTACTGGACTGACTTTAGTATCTATCCCAAATATTTCGGTGCGTTACGCTTCGCTAACGCACCCTACTAGACTGTTTCATCTTAAATGTTGCAATAGATGTAGGTTGGGTTGAGGGACGAAACCCAACAACAATCTTTCTCCCCTACTCCCCCACTCCCCTACTCCCTAATGCACTATTTTAGGTGAAACAGTCCACTAGACTAACATCGACCTCCCACAAACCCTGTTTCTCATAACAGGATATTATGTATAGTTAGGTACACTACTTGTAAATTAGAAAATTTTTTCAATTATTAGTTTGATTATTTAAAAATATGAAACCTGAAGCTTTAGAGCAGTTATTAAAAGGAGTTGCTACAGGAGATATAACTCCAGAGTCAGCCTTAGAAAAACTCAAAAATTTTGACTTTGAAACTGTTGAAGATTTTGCCAAAATAGACCACCATAGAAATATCAGAACAGGTTTTCCTGAAGTCATCTGGGGACCGGGAAAAAAGCCAGAACAAATTGTCAAAATTATGGAGGTAATGAGGAAAAAAAATCCTGTAGTAATGGCGACAAGAATTGAACCAGAAGTTTATGAAAAGTTGCAAGATAAAATTTCCGATCTTTATTACTATGAGGAGGCAAAAATTTGTGCAATTGTATCAGATTCTCCTACTCCAAAACACAAAGGTATAATTACAATATTAAGTGCAGGTACTGCCGATTTACCAGTAGCAGAAGAAGCAGCAGTTACGGCAACTCTTTGTGGTTTTTCAGTAAAGCGTCTTTGGGATGTAGGAGTAGCAGGAATTCACAGATTATTAAGTAATAAACATTTAATTGCAGAAGCAGATGTATTAATTGTAGTAGCAGGAATGGAAGGTGCTTTACCAAGTGTAGTAGCAGGTTTAGCAGATTCTCCTGTTATTGCAGTACCTACAAGTGTGGGTTATGGTGCTAATTTTAATGGTTTAGCTCCCCTATTAACAATGTTAAATTCTTGTGCGCCAGGAATAGGTGTTGTAAATATTGATAATGGTTTTGGGGCAGCTATTTTGGCAGGACAAATTATTAGAATGGGTGAAAAGTTAGCAAGGGAGTAGGGGAGTAGGGGAGTTTTACAGGGGTAGGTTTTTAACAAAGGAGCGATCGCTCCCTTTGATTCAGTATAAAATCCTCAAAAAATGTACTTTTTTATACAATAAATACCTATAAACTCCCCCCTCTTCCCCCTCTCCCCACACTTCTTTTAGATCAAAGGTAAAAAACCTACCCCTGTGAAAGTAGGGGAGTGGGGGAGTAGGGAAGCAGGGGAGTAGGGGAGTAGGGGAGTAGGAGAGTAGGGGAGTAGGAGAGTAGAGAAAAAAAATATTAATTCGGTCATAATGTTGAGGGTTTGGAGACCAAACCACTACAATATGTTTAGCTTTCTTTTATATCCTGTCCGGATAATTAGTGATAAAAAAACTTTATCATCTTAATGATCTTCAAACTTCCTCCTCTTCTCTCCTGACTCTGTAGGGACGTTGCATGCAACGTCCCTACCCCCTGATTCATCCCTATTATGCCAAATCAAATAAAAGAATTTCTCCATTTGAATTAGTTGAAATAGAAACCTCTTTAATTTCACTTAAAGCAACACCATCACCAGCTTTTAGAGATAACTTTTCATCAGTATCTACTTCAATATCTACTTCCCCACGAGCAACTTGTACCCATCCATAACGGTTAGCTGGAAAAGCATAAGAAATCCGATCTCCCTGTTTCAAAGCACCTGCAAATAAATCCACATCTTGATTAACTTTTAATGCTTCATCCCTACCATCTTTAGCAACAACTAAATTTAATTTCCCAGAGTTTTTTGCTATATCAAAAGAACGTTGATTATATGTTGGTTTTAAACCCTTAGAATTTGGCTGTAGCCAAATTTGTAAAAAGTGAACATTTTCCGATCTTGAGTGGTTATATTCACTGTGCATAATTCCCGTCCCCGTACTCATGTGTTGTACGTCTCCTGGATAAAGCACACCACCTTTTCCAATACTATCTCTATGTTCTAATGCTCCTGCTAAAACATAAGTAATAATTTCCATATCTCGGTGTCCATGAGTTCCGAAACCATCACCAGGAGTAACTCTATCTTCATTAATTACTCTTAGGGAACGAAACCCCATATATTCACGGTCAAAATAGCCTGCAAAAGAAAATGTATGATGAGTATTGAGCCAACCATAATTTGCGTGTCCTCTTGCTTCAGCTTTTCGTACTTTAACTTTTTCAACTTGTTGTAATTGAGACATTATTATTAACTCCTGTTATAAAATTTGATTTTTTTTTGCCTGGATTAAATTTGATTTACTTGTGTTAATTTTAACTAAAAAAAATTGATAACTAGGTACAGTTTATGAGATTATTTAATGATTTATATTCTTTATTCCAACTCCAGTCTTCCTTACTTCTACCATTTGTAAAAAAAATTTATCGTGCTTGGTATAACAGGTTCACTCATAGTGTTTTTCTTTCTTGATTTTCATCTATCTCTGGGTACAAAATCTATTAAATTTAGACTTTAGACCTCTTGCAAAAGTTTTAATTAAATAAATTCAAGGTCTAAAATTAACAATTTCATCTCCCTCCATACCTATTCCCTATTCCCTGACTTCTGCAAGGAGTCTTTTGTTTGGACATATATACTCTAGCTTAAGTCAGGTTATTATGTATAGTATGTACTTTGAAGTAAGATAGTACCCAAAAAGATACTATGAAAATCAAAACTGCAAAGAAAAAGGAAAATTGTGCAGCAGAGATTACTCTGAAGGTAATTGGTGGACGTTGGAAACTTTTGATTATCAAAGAACTATTTGATGGAGTTAAACGTTTCAATGAACTTCATCGTTCTTTAAAAGGTGTGACTCAAAAGATGCTAACTCAACAGTTGCGGGAAATGGAGGCAGATGGTATTGTTCATCGGGAAGTTTATTTGCAGGTTCCTCCAAAAGTCGAATATTCTTTAACTTCTCTAGGAAAAAGTCTTCAACCTATGATTAATCAAATGCACGAATGGGGAATTAAACATCCAAATTTTAATGAGGAAAAATAGATAAATAATTGCTCAAAAATAAATCTAATTTTGAGCAAATACTACTGTCAATCTTTAAGTAAAATTAGAGAAAAAGTTATAAACTTGAAAATAAAAACTGCTGTAAATAAAGAGCAAAGTTTTTCCCTACTCCCTACTCCCTACTCCCTACTCCCTAATTTTAGATAATTCAGAACTTAAAAAATTTTCAGGTTGTAATGTCACCACAGTTGGCAGGTTAACAGTAAAAGTAGAACCACTACCAACACAACTATCTACTGTAATTTTGCCACCCATCATTTCACAAAATTTTTGACATATAGAAAGTCCCAAACCAGTTCCGCCATACTTTTTCGTTGTAGAATTATCAGCTTGTACAAAAGGCTGAAATACTTTTTCAATCTGCTCTTCTGTCATACCTATACCAGTATCAGTCACACTAAAAATTATCTGATTTAATATCCGATCATCTGAAACATTAGCTGATTCTATTGCTAATTTATTACTACCATTGCCATTCTGCTTTATATTATGTTCCCGAATTACTGTTAAAGTTATTATACCTTCGTGGGTAAACTTACTTGCATTACTCAATAGGTTGATCAAAACTTGCTTAAGCTTTGTTCGGTCAGCAAGCATAGTGCCAATTTCGCTATGACAATAAATCTCAAAAGAATTACTATTTTTGCTCATCAGTGGTAGTACAATACTCTGAACTTCATTGATAAATGTAGGGATATCAAATTCTTCTTCATACATAGTCATTTGCCCTGATTCTAACTTAGAAATATCCAAGATATCCTGAATAATTGCTAGTAGATGTATACCAGAAGTCTTAATCTGATTTAAGTCGGGAATAAAATCTTCATAACCTAAATCTTCAGACTCTTCTTTGAGCAGATCGCTATAACCAATAATTGCATTGAGAGGTGTTCTTAACTCATGGCTCATATTAGCAAGAAACTGGCTTTTAGATATATTAGCAGCTTCAGCAGCTTCTTTTGCTTGTTGCAAATGTATATTAGCCAACTTACTTTCTGTAATATCTCGGACAATAGCTAAAACTTCATTTTTACCACTTGCTACTATCCTAGCTTCAAAATGATGGCGTTTTTCCTCGAAAAACCACTCATATTCAAAAATTTTAATATCCCCTGTTTCAAGTGCTTCATCAATATATTGTAAGTATTGTTTAGCAGCATTTTCTGGCAAAATTTCGGAAACTTTTTTACCTATTAACTCATTACTAGACCAAGAAAATTCATCTTTTCTAGAAGGTTTATAGTACAGAAACATTCCTTTCCTACTAAACCAAAAGATTAGATCGGGGATAGCATTAAGAAGTGCTCTGTTTTTTGCCTCACTTTCATGTAAATCTTCAGCCCTCTGCTTTAAACTACCAATTAGGTTCTCTTTACTCTGAATTAGTTCTCGCAGTTGAGCAGTCATACTATTAAATGATTCTGCCAATACTGCTAATTCATCTCCAGTAGAAATCTCTATCTTCTGAGTTAGGTCTCCAGAAGCAAGGCGCTTAGTAGCTTTAGTCATTTCCTTCAAAGGTTCAGTAATAGAGCGACTAATTAGTAGTGCCAGAAAAGTTCCTGCAGTAGCAGCCACCACTGCTACCATAACACCTTGATTACGCACAGTAGAAACTTTCTGATTTAAGGGAGCTTTAGACAAACCTACACTCACAGCTCCCAGTCTTTTCCTCCCAATAATTACTGCCTTACCAGCAGTAAGTTGAGTAGACTCCCACTCAAAAATTGTTTCATCACTTTTCAGTAAACGCTTTCCAAAATAATCGGGTTCAATATTATAAACCAAGACATCCTGACCATAAGCGTCAGCAACAATTCTTCCATCTTTATCGTAGATGCGCCCTGCTGCTAATACTTGATCTTCCCCAAGCTGCTCCATGATTTCTTCCATAAAATCAGCATCTAGCTTGTAGAGAGAATCTCTCACAGTTATAGATAAAGTATTAAGTAAAATTTCAGCTTGTTGTTCCAATTCATTGTAAAAATTTTGTTGCTGACGATAAACGGAGAGCCAAGTGACACCACCCACTACTATGACAACTAAACTTGTCATAGCTAGCGTTAACTTTGTGGCTAGCGACCCTTGTCCTATCCTGAATCGGCCCATCTAATTTACCTGTTCTGAACAAGTTCATACAATTCTCGCATTCTTTCTATGCTTGATTCCGGCGGAAAATTGTCAAATTTGGCTGTTTTCTCAAATTTATTCAATACTTCTTGTCCCTCTGGTGTTTTGTCCATTTCAATCAGGATACTTTTGATGGCCTCAATCATTTCAGGTTTCAGGTCAGCTCTAACTAAGGCCATATGACGAGCTACTTTATCGCTTTCCGCTATAACTAGCATTGCTTGTCGGCTTGCTTCCGGAATTTCCATAAAAGTACCAATGTCAATGGCACCAGCCACTACTTTTCCACTAATTACCCATTGAATAGTATTTTCATCATCATCAGTAAAAACGTATCCTACTTCATCAGCAGACACTGTTGAACTGGCCGATCTCTTCTCTTGGGGATTGACTCCAGCTTCTATTAACAAAGCAGTAGGTAACATATAACCTGATGTCGAGCTTATTTCATCAAAACCAACCATTTTGCCTTGAAGATCCTCTAGAGATTTAATCCCTCGATCCTTCATGGTAAAAATTACAGTATAATATTCTGGTACACCTCCCTTCCAGCGACGTAGAATTGGTTTAGCTCCAGACATATCACTTATTCTCATGGCTGGGTAAGGGCTATCGAAATAAATGTCTACTTTTCCTGATTTGAGAAAATTGGCCATTTCATCCAAATCAGCAGCTACTTCAACATCCCCTTGTTTCACTCCAAATTGGCCTAGTTTTTCTCCCAGATAATCCGCTAAAGGCTGGTAGCGTTTAATCTTTTTTGAAGGATTATTAGAAATATCGGCAATAACTATGGTACCTGGGTCTTGAGTACTAGCTAACAGCTCCTGGTTTGATGCTGATGAATGTAAGCTAGAGCTGACCAAAGCGGTTACCATGCCAAAGAGTGCTAGTTTCACAAACAACTTGCGTAACATTTTATCCGCCTCTCCATTCTGATAGTTGGGACTTGAACGATATGATTCAAACAAATTTACTAACAAAAACTTAATAAACTAATTTTTCAATAGGCTTATCTCCCTTTGGCCAGATTCATCTAGATGTTGCTATGGCATTCATTCCATAGTTGCCAATATGCTCTAGTTACTTTAATTGGCCACTTAACTAATTTTGTTTAAGATTAGGCCATTCATTAGCATTGGGCTTTGCGATCTTTATCTTTTCCTTTGAACAAACTTACATATTATCTATACTATCTTAACAACCTCCTCGGTTGTATGTTCTCTATTCCTAAATTTATGTAGCTAATCAGTAATTCAATCGACCTAATCTAGAGGTTATTCGTAATAAATAATTCAAAATTTGTAGTAAGAGTGAATCAAAAATATGTGAAGATTTGATGAAGTTGCCTTAAAACTATTGCATATTTATAACTAATAATGCAATTATTAATTTAAGTTCAACAAAATAATTGTCTGTACTAATAATTTCGGTCATTCATACTATAAAATGTTACCGAAAATCTTCCATTGTTAGAAACTATATACAACTTAAATATTCATGTTTTAGTTTTATATAAAACATCTGTAGAATTAGGTGAATAGTAATCTGACTAAGAGTTCTAGACTGTTGCTCTGTCTTGCTTAATATTTTTAAAAAATATTTGATAATTATTACAGTTACAGTGGTTTTACAAAATAGTATTATACTTTGGTAATATTTTGGGAACTATCAGTAATAACACAGGAAAATGTTAAAAAAGTTATACATTTTTGGTGATCTTAGCAAGAGTAGCTTATAAAACTATAAGTACAAACAACTTACATAAATTCTAACTGATAAAGTTGAAAAATCTACTTATTTGAGAGGTACATAACTAATGAAAAATCATCAGGGCAAAAGTAAATATACTAATACTAATGTATTAGGAAAAATGATTAAATTAACTGTAGAGTCAAGTTTTGCAGTCGCCATGATGGCAGCACCAAGTACAGCAGGTGGTTTGAGTTTCACACCAGTAGGTATTTATCAGACTGGTGTATTTGATGAGAGTGCTGCAAGAATAACAGCCTTCGATCCGGATAGTGAAAGGCTATTTGTTGTAAACGATGATACGGTGGCATTAGATGTTCTGGATATTAGCGATATCAGTAATCCAGACCTACTTTTTAATATTGAATTGGCTGAATATGGCAATTTTGGTGGAGTTAATAGTGTTGCTTATAGTGATGGTATTTTTGCTGTTGCTGTCGAAAATGATACAATCACAAATCCGGGAGAAGTTTTATTCTTTAATCCTTATGGTCACCTGCTCCATCGACTAACGGTTGGTGCTTTACCTGATTCTCTAACCTTTACACCAGATGGAAGTAGATTATTGGTGGCTAATGAAGCTGAGCCAGAGGGTTATCTAGAAGGACAGATAGATCCAGAAGGCTCTGTTAGTATTATAGATATGTTAGACTTCTCTGTAAAAACTGCAGGTTTTGAGGCTTTCAACGATAAAGTAGATGAACTAAAAGCAGAAGGGGTACGCATATTTGGGCCTAATGCTACAGTAGCTCAAGATTTGGAACCAGAGGATATCGCTCTTTCGGAAGACGGAAAAAAAGCTTGGGTAACATTACAAGAAAATAATGCTTTAGCTATACTGGATATCGATCCAGATAGTATGACGTTTGGTGAATTTACTGATATTGTTGCCCTTGGTTTTAAAAATCATAATCTACCTGGTAATGGGATAGATGGTAGCGATGTAGACGATGCAATTAATATTGAAAATCATCCTGTATATGGGGTCTTACAACCAGATGAAATTGTTTCCTATACAGTAGGAGGTAAAACTTACTTAGTGACAGCTAATGAAGGTGATAGTCGTGACTATGACGGGTTCAACGAAGAAACAGAAGTGGCAGATGAGACACTCGATCCAACAGCTTTCCCAAATGCTGAGGAACTACAAAAAGATGAAGTTATAGGCCGTTTGGAAATCACAAATACTATGGGTGATACAGATGGTGATGGTGACTTCGATCAACTATTTGCTTTTGGTGGTCGTTCCTTCTCTATTTGGGGTGAAGATGGAACATTAATTTTTGACAGTGGGGATGATTTTGAACGAATAACTGGTGAGTTATTTCCTGAATTCTTCAACTCCAATAATGATGAGAATAACTTTGATAATCGGAGTGATAATAAAGGTCCAGAACCTGAAGGTGTTGCTATTGGCCAGATGGGCAATCGTACCTTAGCCTTTATTGGTTTAGAACGGATTGGCGGTTTTATGACCTACGATGTTAGTAATCCATTAGCTCCTAAGTTTATGAGCTATACAAATAATCGTGACTTCTCAGTGGAATTTGATTTGGATGATGAGGGAGACCCAGATCCAACAGATGAACAGTTAGCAGCAGTAGGAGATTTAGGTCCAGAAGGGTTAACATTTATTAGTGCAGAAGATAGTCCCAATGATCTAGCTTTGTTAGTAGTAGCTAATGAAGTTAGTGGTACGACTACAATTTATGAAATTGATTCAGTACCTGAACCAGGTACAATTTTTGGTTTATTGGCATTTGGAGCTACAGGAAAATTATTGTTGAAGCGCAAGAGCAAAACAAGTCAAGAGCAAGAAAAAGCGTAAGGATATTGATGGAAAATTTCCATTTCAAATATAATTAAAAAAGCATTGCTGTTTTCTAGAAGAAATAAATCAGCAATGCTTTTGTATAGTAATAGGACTTACCCATGGCAACCCAGAAACATCGCTCTTGTGTATTAAGTGCAGTTTCTAGCTGAAGAAGTTGGGTTTATCAGGAACATAGCATAAATATTTAATAGACCTCTCCAGAAAATAAAATTGCTCTTTATTTAAGACAAGCTAGAGTTGTCAAATTAACTCTCAGAAATCATTTTTCGTATCTTTTTCGTGAAAATATATTCCCTGTTAAGTGTTAAGTGTTCCCTACTAGCCTCAAAAAATCTATATCTTTTTCACGCCTATGTCTAATAGAAAGGAATAAACCTGACTTCTCGACTCAGTTATATTTGATGAAGTTGCACTTAATCAAATATAGTATGAGATTGCTTCGTTTAACTCCGTTCCAGTCCCTTCGGACATAGAATTAGTTAACTGTTTCAAATTTAGCTACTTAATTAAGGATTATCAAAATTAGTCGCTCCGTTATAACCTGATAACTTTGCTAAATTCTCTAAAGAAATTACACCCTCCTGGAGTTTACCATCGATCTCCCAAGTCGGATATGCCTTAATACCCGCTGTAACACATAAGTTCGGTTGAGGATTTTTGCCTTTAGAATCGCACTCAATATAGTTTAATTTACTAACAGCTTCTTGACCAAACAACTTCTTTTGATCCTGACAATGACTGCACCAATAAGCACCATACATTTTTGCGTCTACCTCTGTTAAATGTTCCGCTAATGCAACTTTTGCCGGAGTGGAAGTAGTTGTAACTCCATAAACATTTGGTTCGCTAGCAGAGGTGGAATGAATTGGAGAATAAACCGCAAATGTTCCTACCATAGTAATCATCCCGACAATGATAGCGGTAAAGATTAACTGCCCAATGTCTTCCCAATTACGACCAATTAATGCCAAGATAAATAGACATAGGGAACAAACAGCTGAACCAATGCAATAAAGACAAAGAGATTTAATCTCAAATGCCATGATGTACATTAGATAGCTACTGAAGATGGTCATGGATACGCCACCCACAAACATTAATAACCAACTCCAGTTTTCTAGTTTTGAGCGTAATTCCTTTTGGGTATCTGGGTTAATTAACCAAGGAGCGATCGCCATTGTTCCCATACCAGCATAAGCTAAAAAGCCAAACAGAGCTAGAGGTAAGCCTAAAACAGTAGCATAATCGCTCTCAAGTACGTTATCACAACCATCCACAGGGCAAATAACTGTTCCCCCTGTTAATCTTTCTATAAGAAGATAGGCTGTGATTGCAGCACCTACTGCTGCGATACCAGCAATAATAAAACGTGAATTACGATGAATCCAGGGTTTAGAGCGTTTACTACGCATTCGTGTCTCCTAATTTAATATAGTTTCTGTTGATATTATTGACTCTCCTGTGAACTGGAAAGTCAATAATAGAGTTCTATAGTAAAATATTTTATCTATAATCGATGAAACGTAGAGATTTTATTGCTATTAAGTAGGTGAGCATAAATAAACACAACAACTTAGGGGGGGGTTTTTAGGACTAGATTCCTAATTTATCAAGGCTTTCGGCTAAACTCGCCCCTACAATTTTTTTTACGTTTAATTTTAGACCTACCTACTTAATTACTAATAGACATCTCCGGAAAAGAGGGAACACTTAACACTTAACTGGGAACACTTAACCCACCCCTAACCCCTCCTAGGAGGGGAGTAATAGATAATTTCTGGATGATAATTGATTTGATTTTGAATTTTCACGCCTATGCCTAATTCACTTAAATAATTTCATACCTCCGCAATTATTGTCAATTTCAAGTTTTTAGATCGCTATCAAACTTCTGACTTCTGACTTCTGAATTCCGACTTATGTGTTAATGGCCACCAGAAAGTTCCATCTACTTTGCTAGAAGGTTACATTAGCAGTAATGATTTATTAGACGTTTCTCTGACTACTGTAGAAGCCAAAGTTTTGCTAATAGGTTAAGAGATTAGCCTGTTCACTTAAAAATGACGCATTCCTAGCTCTAGGTTAGATCGAGTCTGTTTAATTAGTTAGAAAAAAACTTTCTTTTTTCTCGACTCAGCAAGTCTTCTTATTCTTTGAATTAGTAGTAATTAATCTGCATAAAATTGTGATTGATATTGCAAATTAAATGTTTAGTAATTGTGCATATTCATCATACATAATTATTTAGATAAATAGTTACATTAAACCCTTGACAATCTAAGTGCATAGCTGTAAAATTTTACTTACATTCCCTGCAAAATATCGAATTTAATTATATCATAAATTCTGAGAATTTTTGAATTAATTTTTATTAAAACTGAAACAGTAGTAACTAATATTAATGATGCCAATATTTGGCTGAGAATTTATACTTAAAAAACGAATTATTACCAAAAAAATTGAATAAAAAGTTGTAAATAGTATAGTAGTTAACAATAAAAAATATTAACTTAGAGATATAAAAAGAATATAGACAGTAAATTACTATCTAAACAGCAAACCAATTACAGGAGATTATAATGAAAAAGTACTTGATCCTATCTGCATTAGCTTCTCTAGGTATTTTCTTACAAGCAGGATCGGCTAACGATCAGTATAGATGCGATTTTAAGTATAAAGTTGGTAATAATGATTGGGTTCAAGACAGTGCCAGTGCAACAACTCGTTCTTTAGCTAAAGGTTCAGTTTCAAGCTTCCTAGAAAATAAAGAAGCTCAAGCTAATAGATCTGGCAAAGATTTTGAGTCAGCTAAACTATTTTGTGACGAGGTACTTGGAGATTAATTTGATAGTGTAATCTGTGAACTAAAATTCTAAGTATTCTATAGCTTTTGCAGCTTAAAATAGTTTAAGTTTGGCTAAAAGTTAAGTTAGTTTCATAATGAAAATAGATACAGACTTCAAGAGTAGTTGCTATTGATACGAGTTCCCGTTTTTCAAGGGGAACTTTTTTTTGTCTCAAAATTTGAGGTATTGCTCTGGACGATCGTCTCAATAGTATGATGATTCATAACTACTGATATGATATCCAAAAATAAACTATGTCTGAAAATCAATTGTTATTAGTACCGGGAACTTTGTGGAAAAGACTAAAGGAACAAACTGAATATGCTCTGGAATGTGGCGCACTCCAACCAATACCCACAGAATATGAATTTGTAGAGCAGGATAATATTCGCTTCCTGGTGCGCATTTTGTCTAATTTATCGCGCAAAGATGAAGCTAGAAAACAGCAGGAAAAAAAGAAGGTTGTCACTGGCAAAGATTTTAATCCTTTTCTACCTTATGAGGAGGATTTATTTGTTGCGGATATCTCTAGAACTCATCTGTGTCTGTTGAATAAATATAATGTTGTCGATCATCATCTACTTATTGTCACTAGAGAATTTGAGGAACAAGAAAATTTACTTAATTTGCAAGATTTTCAAGCTTTGGGTAGTTGTATGGGGGAGTTTGAAGGTTTAGCATTTTATAATAGTGGGAAAATCGCAGGTGCGAGTCAACGTCATAAACATTTGCAAGTAGTTCCTCTTCCTATGGCGCCAGATGGAGAGAAAATACTGATAGATAGGGCGATCGCTATTGCGACGTTTGACAATGGGATAGGTGTTGTGTCTGACTTTCCTTTTCGACATGCTATAGCTAAGTTAGATTCTGCTTGGGTGCATTCTCCTGTTGAGTCTGCTGCTGAGATACTGGAATCTTATTTGACTTTGCTCAAAGTAGTGGGTATAGAAGGTAGTAATGGGATGAGTGGAAAACAGTCTGGTGATTATAATCTTTTGGTGACGGGAGAATGGATGTTGGTTGTGCCGCGATCTTATGAAGATTTTCAGTCTATTTCTGTGAATAGTTTAGGTTTTGCGGGTGCTTTGTTAGTGAAAAATCAGGAACAAATGAATATTATTAAGGAGCAGAAACCTTTAACTATTCTGGGTCATGTTGCTTCTTCGTGATGAAAATATTGGAGTATGTATTTAGTCTGTCATGGTGAGGGAGTAACAAAAGCGGCGTTGCTTATATGTGGGATGAATTAGTGTGGGGAGTGTGGGGAGTGTGGGGAGTGTGGGGAGTGAAAGATTCATCCCTTGGTTCAGCAACGCCACAAAAGCAATTATTTTATTTGAAGCACCCCCCGAAGCAATCTCTTCTATAATATGTGGAGATTGCTACCTTGAAGAAAGGTTTCGTCTACGGCTAAGTTAATGGCTAATCCTAGAATTTAACTGCTTCAATACAACTGATATCTAATAACCGATAAATAGGTTATAAAAAAATGATAACTGATAAGTGACTGTCGGAAGGGTGAAACAGCTATATCTTACAATCTACAAGTCTCTGAGCGAGAAAAGACTTTATACCGTAATCACGGACCCACTGTGGACGCAATCCTACAGGTAGGTGTCCTGTGCAATCTGTGTCGAGACTAAAAGTTAGGTCATCCCAGTACAACCATTTCCCCCGTTGACGCCATCCGACTGTATCACAGAAAGCTTCCCATATTTGACTATCATACTGCCTTGTACCACCCATATTCTGATAAATTTGCTTCTGCACAGAAAAGCCAAACTTACCATTACTGTATTTTATCCAAAGTTGGTCAATAGTACGCAGGTCTTCACAAGAAAAATTATCTATATCTTCTATTCTCAGCCAACCTTCCTTTTCTCGTCTTGCAACTTTCAACATACAGCGCTCAGTTTCCTCATCTGCTTCTTTCCACTTTCCTGTCGCTAATAAATCACGCAACTTTTCATAATTTACCCCTCTAACTGAAACCAAAGGTACATGATTAGACGGAGAATATTGTGGAAGTTCTTGATTTTTTTGAGATTGAGACATAATAATAGGTTGATAATAGAGATTTGGTGGAGTTTGGAGACCAAACCCCTACTATTTTAGCTAATTTCGTGGAGTGGGTAAAGATTGATTAATATAAACTCGTGGTAAATCAAGTAACATTTGCTTACTCTACAACTGTATTTTGTTATAGTTGGGAAATAAAAGTTCATTAAGAGAATAAAAAATCCTATTATATGGAATCAAAAAAAATATTAATTGCGACTAAAACATATCTTTAATCCTGGTTTTTTTGAAATAGTTGAAAAAATTGTTCATCTGTTAGTTCAACTATTGAGTTAAGGTCGATGGTAAAGTTTGTCATAGTCTAGTTATTTTTGTTAGATATTCAGTCAATAAAACAATATCTATTCTTTGTGAAGTTGCATCTAATTTTATTTTTGCTGAGTTTTCCTTCTCTAGAAAAAGATGCTACTTAGTTGAATAAAAAGTCATGTATATGGACGAACAAACCCTTATAACAAAATAATATCAAAGTTATTTGAAAAATACAAGCTGATTCTGGTAATATTTTTTTTAGAGCTTCGCAAAATGAAAGCAGCTCACAGGATAAAATTTTTTGGGTTGACGACTATCTACAGTAAAATAAGCAAAAAGTTCGGGAATTTGTGGATGCTTTTCTAACAACTCCAACCTTTCCGCTTCCTGTGCAAATAACTCCGCAGCTTTTTCCATAGTTTCTGTTCCCTATGCTTGAGGAAGAAACTGTTTAATCACACAAGGAGGTGATAATGGTTTAAATTCATCTACTGCTAAAAAAGTGCGACCAAAACCACCTTGTCCGAGAATACTTTTTGCCAAATAACGCTCTAAAAGTAATAGTTTATTTCCACATTTTTGGCAAAAATGAGAATTATCGGGGTTAATATTCAGACATTCGGGGTTGAGACATTGAGATATGATAAAAAGTTTTCTGATAGAAATTTTTGGCAGGGTTTGGAGCAGGGTTTGGAGACCAAACCCCCTAATATTTTAGCTAATATAGCTTGGGTTTTGCTGCGCAACATGAAAAGCTATAGTGAACCGAACAATACCTATTTTTGTAGCGTTGCTGAATCAAGGGATGAATCTTTGAGTAAAAGGTAAATCCAATCTTTTAGTTCCTCTGGCGTTGCTGAAACCTTGGAATGAATCTTTTACAGACCACACGGACCACACTCTCCACACTCCCCACACTAATTCATCCCACAAATATGCAATGCCATTTTTGTTGGGTTTCCTCCGTCAACCCAACCTACTTTTATTCCTTCTTCCTTATACCAAATTCATGGATAGGCAGTTACATCTTAAGTTGTGATTTATTCCTACAATAAAAAAATATAAATTCCATAAATTATAAAAATAAAACATTTTTTCCTCTTTTTTTATATTTTTTTTCTTTGCCTGTTACCTGTTACCTGTGTCGTGAATATAGCAGTATTTTATGAAATTGATATTAGCTTACGGCAGCTTGCAGGTAAGCAGGTACACAAAATTAATTACACATCTATACAAGCTAAATTATTTCCTTTCTAAAGATTGCAGAGAATTAGAATAGGTAAATAATTTTGTAATGGTACTTATATGCGGTACAAATATTAATCATAAAGCGTTTGTAGTGTGGTCATCTTACCCGCAAGTAGTGTACCTGACTGAGATAAAATTTGCTATAGCGTTTCTCAGCCTAATGAGGTACACATATCTTTATTTTTATTCTATTCCCTGTTCCCTACTCCCAGTTAAGTGTTCCCTAAAACCAAGGAATTTTATACCTCACCAACATGGGAATTGCTATATAAACTATTTTAACTTCGACAAAGAAATTATAGAAGGATTATTTTTCCCTGAACTAACAGTTATCGTAATAATTTTTGCGTCAATTAATCTGACTTCTCCTGGCGGTTTATCTATGCCGGGATTAATTAAATATGCAGGAAAACAAGCTGCACTTAAGCTTAATCTTAGAGCTTTACCTTTATCAATTTTCATGCAAGTTGGTTGTAAACAAATTTTCACTGGTAAATCATTCTTAACAACCTTGATATAACCTTGAGTAAAATTATAAACATTCCCATTTTGTGTCACTTCAGATAACACAGCAGAAAGGTCAAAACTACTTGTATCTGCCGTGCAATATACATCTACAAAAATATCTCCCGCTATGTGTAAATCTTCGGTTAAAAATTCAGAAGTATAAGTCAAAATATCAGTGCGACAATCTAATTCTGAACGTTCAAAAGAACCTGCCGGAAATGTTGCATGACCTCCCAATGCTGGAACAGGTCGCCAAGGGTCATGTACGAATGTATCATCAGCAGAATTATCAGGGCACTTTTCCGTGAGGCTACCCGAATCTTCTCTCATATTAGCAAGTCCTGTACTAGCCAAATAATAGAACTTGTAATTATTACTCGGCCAGGAATTAAAATTACACCATTCATTACTTCCCATCTCAAATAAAGAAACAGGCGATCGCTCTAATATTCCTGTATTTATTCCTTTGAGAAATTTGTCGAACCATAATATTTGTAGCTCATCTATAGGACTAGAAGCTCCTAAACCATAATTTACGGCTCCTAGCTTTCTTCCCCAAGGAATATGAGACCACGGACCGACGATTAATTTTTGTAAGAATTTACTGCGACTAGCCATTTCTTTATATAAATGAATTGTACCTCGTAAATAGCTGTCAAACCAACCACCGATATGTAACATTGGCAGGTCTATATTTTCCATATTTGGCGATAGGTTTTGCCAATATTCACCTGGTTGATAATTTTCTATCCACTGATGGTAAAAAGAATCTTTTCCATACTCATTAATCACTTTTGGTAAAGCAGGATTTGTAGTAGATAAAGGCAGGTTTCTCGAAGTTTGATAAAGCTCTTGATAAGATTGTTCATCTCCTCGTAAACTAGCAGTTTCTGTTGCTAGTTGAACTGCCCAACCTAAGTTTGTTTGTAGACAAAAAGCTCCACCTTCATATGCCCAATCTGTATATAAATCATAACCAATCATTGCCGGACAAATTGTTTTTAGAGCTGGAGGTTTAGCACTAGCAGCATATAGTTGAGTCATGCCTTGATAAGAAAATCCATACATTCCTATTTCGCCAGTGCTACCTGGTAAATTTGCTGCCCAATTAATAGTATCAATTCCATCTTGAATTTCATGGGCAAATAATTCAAATTTACCTTCGGATGTACCTCTACCTCGCACATCTTGAATAATCACAATATAACCATGAGCAGCGTACCATTTTGGATGAGCATAGACTACCGTTGAGGCGATCGCTCTGCCATAGGGTTGTCGCATTAATATTACTGGAAATTCGCCTTCTGCATCAGGGCGATAAATATTAGCATCTAAACGTACTCTATCTCTAGTCAATATGGAAGTAGTTTCTTTTGGTAAAATTTTCATTTTAATATTTGTAAGTGATACGAATTATCATGCATTAATGCTATAGCAATCATATTTAAGTTGTAAGATTTTAGTGGTAATGAGGAGTCAGGAGTCAGGATTCAGGAGTCAGAATATCAAAGGATTTTGATTGTTATTAATTGTTCTTAAATATCTCATAAATCATTCCTGATTGCTATATACTTAGGTGACACTTCAATTATTAAGTAATTAACATGGGCAGAATAACCTTTTTGATAATTATTAAAAAGTAGTGTGTTAATTATTTATGTTTTTACTTCTCTCGTGCTCTCTTACTCCCATACTCCCCTACTCAAGATACGGGTTGAAAAGTTTTTGAGAAATTGTATAACTGAGAATAGGGGAAAAATAAAGTAAAGGAGGATAGGGAATAAAAAGCTTTTCAATAGCTAGTTCAATAATTAATAATTAACAATTAATAATTAATAATTACCTCTTCTTAAAACAGATAGGATTGGTTAAAAGGAAAATTTTTTATTCTCAAGGGGAGATTGGATCTGGCGAACTTCGGAGAGGCTCTGCGCTCTTCGGGAAACCTCGCAATCCCATTCTACTCCAAGCTCCGCTTTTCATGTCGGCGACAGGCGAAATGACCGCTTTTTCTCCCTGAAAGGAGAGGTTTTAAACCTTGGTTTTTCGGTAATTAAGTGGATATAGTAGAAAAATTTAATTGTAATATTTGCAGTAAGCAAGAGAAGAAAAAATCTGGATTTTTCAGTAGTTTTTTAATTCTGGCTTCTGCCTTTTTTCTCAATAGACCTCTTGCAAAAGTTTTAATTAAATAAATTCAAGATCTAAAATTAACAATTTCATCTCCCTCCATACCTATTCCCTATTCCCTATTCCCTGACTTCTGCAAGAAGTCTAATATTTACCAAAATTTGAGCTTGTCAAAACTTGGATATCTTCTTCATCTAAATCTACTGGTGTTCCACTGCGAATTAGTTCCGCAAAATCTTCATTTGGCACCATAATACATAAGGCATAAAGACGAGTTGAACCAGTATTTTCTATAATATGATTACCTGTTGGTGGCATGAGAATACTATCACCAGCACGAATATTAATAGATTTTCCATCACAGCTTGCTTTCCCTTCTCCTTTGAGAATAAAAAACATTTCTACAGCGAAATGATGTTGATGTAAAGGTGTTTTTCCTCCTACATCAAAAACTTCTAAACATACAGTTAAAGAAGCATTGGCATTAGCGGGGCTGAAAATAATTGCTAATTTATTATTATCATTAGGACTAATACGATATGCTTGGTAGTCTTGGGGAGACTTCACCACTGGAATCATGCAATGAGTAATCATTTTCTTATAGGTAATAGTGTTAATTTATTTAGGTAATTATTTATTATTGTCGCTATACTTTGAAGGTTTTAACTATTAGCTTTGGGTAGCACGTTCATTAATTGATAATGGATAATGGATAATTACCTCTGGTTAAAACCGTGAGGAAATTGAATATAAGGGCTAGGGTATTAATTGATAATGGATAATTGACAATTATCCATTGGTAAAGGGAGGCTAATAAAGCTGAATTATTTAATTAATAATTATTAATTATTAATTATTCGGTAAACTTTTTTGATTTACTATAGTACTAAGCATTTAGGGCGCGGACATTGGTAAATTATAAAGCTCAGTCATAGATTACTTTTAACTTTTGTAGGAGCGAATGGCCATTCGCCCCTACTGACTTTTGACTTGCGCTATAGCTTCTAAAATTGCAAGAGAATTTGTGACAAACCCAAAACACTGTTTCACATTATAAAGAGTAGCTTGCCAACAATATTCAGGGGAAGTAGTTGCACTACAGTCGGAAACTAAAATGCAGTCATAACCAAGAAAATTTGCATCTTGTAATGTTGCCATTACACATTGGTCTGCATTTACTCCAGCAAACAAGAGAGTTGTTTTGCCAATATTTCGCAAAATACTGTCAAGGGGAGTATCCCAAAACCCACTCATTCTATATTTACTTACGCGAATATCTCCTTGTTTTTGCTCCAACTCATCCACAACTGCTGCTGCCCAACTTCCTTCTATAAGTACAGGGGCGCTATTTTTTGGTAGTGGATCGCCTAAACCTATACCCTTTCCTGTGGGGTTGTAGACATGGCGTAACCCAGCACTGATATTCAGTAAGTCGGGGCGGTTTCCCCAATTTAACCAAACGATCGGAACGTTTTGCGATCGCAATTTTGGTAAAAGATTTATCAGTGGTTTAATGGGAGACCTTGCAGGTGTCACATCTACACCAATATGAGCTAACCAACCATCGGGATGACAGAAGTCATTTTGCATATCTATAACTAGAATTACTGTTTTAGCTAAATCTAAGTTAATGGTTTTGGTTTCAGTTTTGATGACAACTGGTTTGACAGGAAGAGGTGGACGGGTAATATCTACGGTTGTCTCATCAACTACCCACGCATTAGGGGGTACACCCAAGGTTTCAAGAGAGGCATTTTGCATAATATTATATCGTTTCACGGAACTCAAAACCAAGTACACAATTCTGAAGTAATCTCAGAATTTGACATCCTCCCCGGCCTAAAGGCGCGGCGATTCCTACCGAGCCGAAGCCCCTCGGCGGGTTGACGTTTCTTTGGCTGCTGCACCCACCCCTCTTGCTCCCCTCCCGGGAGGGGATGGGGGTGGGTTATGCTTGCCTCCACGTCCGTTTTTTGTCTCCGAATGCCCTCCGGCGACTAATATATTTATTGCTGCATTCTCGTCTCTATCATGTTTTGAACCACAGTTAAGACACTCCCATTCTCGCACCTGAAGGTCTAGCTTCCCACCTTTAAAGCCACAATTTGAGCAAATTTGAGAAGTAGGCTCCCAACGACTAATTACTCTGAAATCGCGACCATATTTTTCTGCTTTTCCTTCTAAAAAAGTCCTGAATGTTCTCCAACCTAAATCTGATATGGCTCTGGATAATTTACGGTTCTTAATCATACCAGGAACGTTTAAATCTTCTAAAACAACTGTTTGGTTTTCACGAATTATTTTAGTAGATAATTTATGCAGAAAATCAGTCCTTGTATCTTTTAATTTGGCATGGAACTTAGCAACTCTAACCCGTGCTTTTTCATACCTTTTAGATCCTTTAGTTTTATGAGATAATGACTTACTTAACTTTCTTAACTTCTTAATTCGTTTCTTAAGTGGTTTAGGAGCATTAACCTTTGTACCGTCGCTCAATGTAGCAAAGGTTGAAATGCCTAAATCTAACAAAACTGAATTATCAGTTTGAGGTAAGGTTTCTGGTTGTATTTCTACTACAAAACTTAAGAAATATCTATGGGCTGAATCTTTGATTACTGTTACTGATGATGGAGCTGTAGGTAACTCTCTAGACCAAACTATTTTCAGCTTTCCTATCTTGGCTAAATAGATTTTATGTTGACCAACTTTAAATCCTCCCTTTGTAAACCTAGCAGTTTGCTTTGACTTTCTACTTTTGAATTTAGGAGGTTTAATAGGTCTACTTTTTCTCTTGGCTTTTGTCGAACTGAAAAAGTTTTGATAAGCCTGGTTTAAATCATTTAAAGATTGCTGCAATGGTATAGCAGAAACTTCTGATAGCCATTCTCTCTGTTTAGTCTTTTTGGATTGAGTGATAAACTGTTTTTGTAGTTCTGAATTAGTGGGCTTCTTTCCTCCTAACTTATACTTTTCTTGACAACAAGCTAGGCTATCGTTCCAAACCACACGTTCGCGAAGCGTTGCGCCAGCAAACACAACCAAATAGCTTGGATAATCGGTATTTTTGTCCGGGTGTGGGATAGATACGATACTTAAATCTAGCTTTCATAATTTGACTATTAAACTAACAACATGATAACATATTTATTGAATAAAAACAAATTTAAAAGTCGCCCTTCTAGGGCGAGGCTTTAGACCCAATTTTCTGGTAAAATTTCACAGCAATTTCATTAATTCATGCTAGTGGCGTGACACACCTAAAATTTTGCAATAGTAGGGGTTGGTTCTAGTTTAAATTAAAGAGTTTAACCATCAGATAAAATAAACCCACCCCAAAGCTCTAATGCACAAAATTAGTTGTGTCGGTCAACTAGAGTATTCGGTTTAGAGGCAAGTAGCCACTCACTCCTACAGGTATATTGATGTATCATTATTTTTTTTATTTCGTATTAAATCAATTTCAACCAATTATTTCACTTGATAGATATCAAAATATATCAATCCTATTTTATTCCTGTCAAAAATATTACTGCTTTTTAGGGGACAGGTAAGAGTTTCAGTTTTTTTATTTACTTTTTGATTACCCGCAACCTATGCGCGGATTGCTATATTTGTGAAATAGTTATGGTATTACTTGGTAAATTCATTTATTAAATTTCCTAATAATATAGCAATTCCCATATTCGTGAGGTACAAAATTCTTTGGTTTTAGTGAACAGGGAACGGGGGAAAGGCAATAGGGAGTAAGGAGTAGTAATTCTTGTTCCGTAGGAATAAATAAAGAAGAAAAACAACTATACCTCACTAATTTGAGAAACGCTATATAGAAAAATTATCTACTTTTATTTTCCTCGATTGTAGATTTTTAGTTATATAATTTAAGAATATTTTAATTTTTATTTTAAAATTTTTGCATAGTAGATTTAGATAATAGAAATTAGCCACATAAAAATATTGTTATTACTTCTAATTGCCAAGAGTAAATATCAAAATTTAGATTAGAGTATCCACCATAAACTCATAATTTAAAAGTTTAATCATTCTTGTAATTAAGGTAAGAGAACTTGATAATTTTCTAAGATTAATGACAACTATTTTAACGAAGTCATAAGTCATAAGTCATAATTTATTTTTGTAAGGTCAATAACTAATGATCCTATCCAAGCGATCGCTAAATTAGAATATAATTATCAGATTGTAGTTAGACCTATATTTCTCACAAATTAATTTAAAAGCCGAATTCAGAGAGGATAAATGGGGATTTTTTGCGGTCGCAAAAATTGCGAGGATAGAGCAATTAAAAATTTACCCTTGATTTTCTCAAAACTGAAGTGAAGAAGGAATAGTTTAATTAATTTTTGAATTCTACTATGAACAATCAGACTGAATGAAAGTTTCACTCAATCAACAAACAGTATTTTTAGCGCTCTTTGAAAAAATACAACTTATCTAGTATTTGGAATATTTGGAATTCGAGTTTAAGCAATCGTTAAAACATCTTGATAAGGACAAGTCTTAGCTATAGCGGCAATAATTCTTCTACAACTAATAGTTATTCTGGCTGCCAATTTCAAAAGATTAAGATGAATTGTTCCCACAGTTGATTAAGCTAATGAAGTTTTTTTTTAAACAGTGTTTCCTAAAAGCATTTACGAGAATATAAGCTAAAGAATGTAGCCATAATCTGAGTTGATTGTTATCAAATATAGCAATATGATTTGAGTTGTGAGATATTGGAGACTTTTAGGGAACAGGGAACAGGGAATAGGGAATAGGGAAGAATAAAATGTATCTTATTCATAAGATAACTGCTATATTCTATCCTTTTAAGGAACACCTCAATTCTCACATCTGATTCCTGATTGCTATATTTGAGTTTAAGTCCTATCAGCAAATAAATCTAACTGTTGTTCCTTAATCCGATTTTCCATTTCTCTGTATAAAGTTTCGATGGAGCAATTTTTGAAGCAAGTAAAGACGTTACAATTTGACGCATTTTTAAGGCATCACCTCCATAACAAACTTTTGTAACAACTCTTCTTTTATAACTCCAGGAACTTTCCGTTTGATAACAAATAGAACGATACAAAGTTGAAGAAGGAACTAATTTTTTTACTTCTTCTAAATCTTCATTTTTCTGAAAATACCTATCCATTAATTCAGTTATCGGAGTAAGTTTTTCTTTATATTCATCTTTAGCTTTGCCAATTACAAATGAAAGGTTAATTATATCCTTAAACAATTCGTATCAAAGGTAATTATACTGTACTTAATACCAAATATGGTTATCAAAAGTATCTTTTTCAAATCCCTCTCTAACCATCACCCCATCTCCCCAAAAGGATACTCTATAAACAGGATTTAGTATCATATACCTGAAATGCGCTGTAAAACTAGACGAATTACTAAATAAAAATCAGTTCAATAATTAATAATTAAATAATTATGGTTGAAAGCCTCTCATGAGCAAGGAGAAAAAGCGGTCGTTTGCCGAGCAGTCCGTCAGGATGGGATGGCGAGGTCTCCCGCTCTTTCAGAGCCGCTGCG